>JBEKAW010000006.1:0-21581 GCA_050015715.1 Candidatus Krumholzibacteriaceae bacterium | reverse complement strand
CGACGCCCGCGAACTTCGATGTCGCCGCCCAGACGGGGAGCGTGACCTGCTTGCCCTTCACGTTCCCGGCGAAGCCCGAGACGTAGACCGTCTTCACGTAGACGCCCGCCGCGTCCTCGATCCAGATCGCGGTCTGGGGGGGAAGCTCGTCGCGGAAGCCCTCGACGAAATCGATCGAGACGACCGGCTTCGGGGCCTTGCCCGGGTCGAAATGAGGGACGGACGGCTTCATGCTCGCGAATGCGAGGCGCGCCGCCTCGGTGTTGGGGAACTTGGTCGCGACGTCGAGCCAGAACCGCATCGCCTGCCGCTCGCGCGCCGCGCCGAGCCAGTACATCGCCTGCGAGCTGTCGGCGTTGGACTTCGTGTTCGCGAGAACGTACTCGAGATCGGCGACTCCCTGATCGAACTTGCCGACGAAGAACGGCATGTTGATGCCCGTGACGCCGCGCGTGAGGCGGGCCTCCATGTCGGAGGGATCGAGCTCGACGACCTTCTCGACGGCGGTCATCGCCTCGAAGGCGAGGTTCGTGCGGAACTTCGTGTCCTCGGCGATGCGCGCGTCGTAGCCCTTCTGCGACATGCCGCCGACCGCCTGGACGAGGAGCCGGTAGGCGTCGACGTTCGAGGGATTCGCCTCGTTGTAGCTGTGAAGCACGTCGCGCGCCTCGTCGTACCGCTGGGCCTCGATGAAGGCTCGGGCGAGGTCGAGGTCGAGCGCGACGTTCGAGGGCTCGGCCGCGATGCGCGCCTTGACGGCCGCGATCGTCTCGGGGTCGCCGGGCTTCGGCGCGAAGGCGAGGGGCTTTTCCTTCGGGGCGGCCGGGGCGATGGTCGCGAGCTTCGTCTGCGCGTCCTTCGCGGCGTCCGTGCCGGGGAAGAGCTTCACGATGGTCTCATAGGTCGCGCGGGCGTCGGCCGGGTCGGTCCCCTTGTCGTAGCCCTGCGCGAGCATGCCGTAGGCCGTGATGAGCATATCCTGCGGGACCGCGGCGGGCGTCTTGTCGTGGATCGCGATGACCTTCTTCAGGTCGGCGATGCCGCCCGGGAGCTTTCCCAGGAAGACCGGCACGTTGACGGCCATTATGCCGCGGTAGAAATAGGCCGTGGGATTGTCGGGACCGAGCGCGACGGCCGTGTCGAGATACCCGAACGCCTCGGCGGAGAGGCGCCCCGCCGCCATGAAATCCTTGGCCGAGACCTGCCCGGCGCTCCGGCCCGTGTAGAGGCCGAGGTAGGCGTAGACGTCAGAGCTCTGGGGATTGTCCTTCGCCGCTTGCTGGAGAATGGCAATGGCGTCCGCGAGCTTCCCGCCGTCCGCGAGGGCCTTGGCGTCGGAGATGAGCTGCGCCGCGGTCTTCGGGGCCTGCGCCAAGGCCGGGGCGGGTGCGGTGCCGAGCACCGTTAGCGCGGCGACGAGGATCATGGTAATAAGAGCCAGTGAGCGCGATTTCATGAGGGTCTCCTTCCTGCCAGTGGTTAGACCAGAATACGGGGAATCATAGCAGAAAGTTGCCCTTGTGAAAAGGGGTTACAGGCGGGGCGCCCCGGGCTATCCGGGGGCTTCCGTAAGTGTGGGGCGCCCGGGCCGGCCCCGGGCGCCCTGGATTGCGTCCGCGAGCGAGCGCGGCTCAGATCTTCTTGCCCTGGCTTCCGCAGCACGGGGCGTTCGTGCTCTTCCCGGCGCCGCAGCCTGAACCCTGCGCGCCCTCCCCACAGCACCCGGCGTCGGAACCGGCTTCTCCAGAAGGGTTCGTGAGCTTTTCGCGCGACAGCATATGGTCGAGATTCGCCGTCCCGAGAGCCCCGAGAGCGATCACTTTCGCCGAATGCTCGAGATTCACGGGATCCACCTTGTCGTACGTGTCCTCCGCAGTGTGCGCGGGATATGGATGGGCTTCGTCAACGACCTGGTTCAACGGGAATGCGGGTATCCCGGCATGGAGAAACGGCGCATAGTCGCTGCTCCCGATGACGCGGATCACTCTCGGGCGACCATTCGCTCCCGAGGAGTCGCTCGCTCCAAGGGGGCCGTACGACTTTTCGTATTCCTCCCGCGTCATGCGCTTCACCACGGCGTTGCCGCCGCCGCACGATGAGCCCTTGCCGTCCGCCGAGCACATGCCGGCGGTGCTGAGATACTCCACTTCCTTCACGGCGAACGGTCTCTGCGCGTCGAGGGTCGCAGCCCTCGAGAACGCCTCCCGCAGATCGGCGGCGAGCGGCGCCGTCGCGTCGATACCGGAGATGAAATTGGCGCCGTGATCCATGACGTACACCGCCGACACCTTCGGGACGATGTCGGGGTGGCTCGCGAGATACGCCTTCGACCCGATGAGGCCTACTTCCTCCCCGCCGAAGAGGATGAACCTGATCGTTCTGCTCGGCCGGGCGTCGGCTTTGCTGAGAATGCGAGCGGCCTCCATGATGGCGGCGACGCCGGCGCCGTCGTCGGTCGCGCCGCGGGTCTCGGGAGCCGCATCGATGTGCGCTCCCACGATGACATACTCATCGGGGCGATCGGTCCCCTTCACGTCCGCGACGACGTTGTAGTCGGTGCCGTCTTTCCATTCGACTTCTTCGAGATGCGCGTTGTCGATCCCGAATTTCCTGAACTCGTCCCGCGCCCATTTGCACGCCGTGACGAAGTTCCGCGAACCGACCGGCCGCTTCCCAATGTCGTTGACGAGATGGGCCAGATGCTGCATCGCCGCGGGATGCTCGCTCGCCGCCGCGATGATGCGATCCCCTATGGCCGGGCTGCGATCCGCCCCGAAGATGCCCGTGCCGCCCAGAAGCAGGATGACTCCCAACGCCGCGGGAACGGCGATCCGCAGGAGTGCTCTTTTCACTTCACGCATTGCCGAACCTCCTTTGCGTGACGCCCGATCCGCCGGGCCCTCCCGCGCCAGCCGCGCGGTATTCCGCCCCGACGATCCATATGTCATGTTGTACAACCGGGCCGGAAAATAGTTGCAACTACCAACCATATGCGGAAGAAAAAGGCTCCGTGCTCACTTCTTCACGCAGCACACCGGCCCTCTTCTCCCGAACTTCTTCGAGGCGAGGCGGGCGAGCCTCGCGATGAGCCGGATCGTCGCCCGCCGGACAGCGGGGCTATCGTCGACGATGAGATTCCTCATCTCCTCGACGAGATCCCCGCTGATCTTCGAGTGGAGGGCGATCCCTTTTGCCGTTGCCTCGAGCCTGAGCGTTCGCGCATCCTTCCGGTCGCGCGAACGGCGGACGTAGCCCTTCTCGGCGAGCGCGTCGACGACGCGGCTCGCCGTGCTCTTGTCGAGATACAGCTCGGCGGCAAGCTCGTTCAGCGTCATCGCCCGATGAGCGACGACGGAGCTCAGCGCATAGCATTGCGTTACGGAGATATCGTAGTAATAGAGCGCTTTCCGGTCCCGGAACTGGTACGCGTGCACGAGCTCGCTCAGCGCCGCCTGGAGGTCGCGGGCATCCGGCCGAAGCCGCGAGTCCTTCGCCTCCGCCCGCGAAGCCTTCCCCGCGGGGCTGCCCTTGTTCTGTTTCCGCAACATACCGGTCCTTCCGTGAAATCCACCGGCAAACGCGCAGTTGTTGCTACCAACTATACGCGTTCGCCGCGGTGTCCGCAAACGGAGAAGCACAAGGCCGCGGCCACCTCACTTCGTCTTCGGATTCGGATCCTGATGGCCGTCGTCGTACATCCCGACCATGCCGTCGATGGCGCCCTTCGGGCCCCGCGTAAAGCGAACCCTGTAGAAATCGCTCCCCTCGACCGCGAAGAGATCCTTGCGCATGGGCACGAGCGCGAGCTTCGGCCCGCCCTCGCGCTGATACATGAGCTTCGATCCCTCGATGAAGACCCTCCGCGGGCCGAAGGTGCCGGTGTATTCTCCGAGCGCCTTCGCCGGGAGGGTGTACGGCTCGCTCTGGCTCTCGAGGCCGTCGCGCGCCCAGGCGAGGGCGTGCTTCGCGGCGTCGTCCTTCGCATTCTCCTCGAGCTTCTTGAGCGCGTCGAGATGAGCGGCGGAGAGCGCCTTTTCGGCCGGCACGGCGATATCGGGCTCGACGCCCACGACCTCCCAGTTCGTTTTCGTCACGGGATCGAGCGCGCGGCCGCTCGGGAGCTGGACACCGGCGACGAAAGAGCCGACGTCGAAGGTGTGGAACTCGACGGTATGAGCCGCTCCGCCCGTTCTCTCCCCGACGATCGTCGCGCGCTTCTGATTCTTGAGGTCGAATGTGAACTCCTCGGCGGCCGAGCCGGTCCGGCCGCTCACGAGAACGTAGACCGGGACGTCGAACAGAGGCTTGCCCGGAACCCAGGTCGTGCTCCACGACTGAGTGGTCTGGTCCCTCTTGCGATCGTACCAGTCGATGAGATGCACGCTGTCCTTGAAGAGGTACCCCGTGAGGAGCTGGATCATCGAGGCGTCGCCGCCGGGGTTGTCGCGCAGGTCGATGATGAGCGCGTCCGCGTTCGAGAGGAAGGCCATCGCGCCGGCCGCGGTTGCGCCCGCCATGTCCGTGCCGACGAAATTATCGAGCTTGAGGTAGCCGACGTTCCCGGGGAGGATCTCCGCCTTCTTGAACTGATAGTTGCTCCGGCGAAAACGCTCGCGCATCGCCTCCGAATGGTAGGGATCCTCGGGGGGCTTCTGGGACGCAGCGGGCTGCGGCATGAGGGCCATTATCTGCATGTGCCGGTCGAGGTAGATCGTGGCCACGTCCGACTGCAGCCGCTGCATGAACTCCACCGGGTCGGTGAGCGCACGGTAGGCGCCGGCCGCGAGGTTCGCATGCAGGAGCGAGTCCATCCGAGCCGCCTTGTCGCCGAAGACGTACCCCTCGTTGAGGGCGCCCGTGATGCTGTCAATCACGGCCTTCTGCACCTTCGAATCGATGGGCCGAAGGGTCCCTCGTGGCGCGGGACGCATCTGGGCCGAGGCGCCAGCCGCGAGCAGAGAGAGGGAAACGGCGAATACAACAAGGAAGGAAGCAACAGGGGCGAACGAACGGTTGGGATGCATACAAGAATCTCCTTTCATGGTTCACGCTTTGCGAACGAGATCGATCTTCATGGTAATGCTCTCCCGGCACATCCGGCAGCAGCCGAGGGGATCGCGGGTGACCTTCTTGAACCCGACACGGCGGTAGAGCCGGACGGCGTCCTCGAGCTCGAGGCTCGTGCGAAGATAGAGCTCCCGGGCCCCCATCGCGCGGGCGCGATCCATCGCCGCCGAGACGAGGGCCGCGCCGATGCCGCGGCGCCGGAGGTCCGAAGTGACCGCCATCTTGCAGAGCTCGAGGAGGCCGTTCGGATGCTTCATGACCGCGCAGGTCCCCGCCACCTCGCCGTCCCAGAGGGCGAAGAGAACGCAGCCGCCTCTCCGAATGACCCGTCCCATCGGATCGGCCAATACCGCGGCGTCTTCCTTCTCGATCGTGAAGTGCTCGTGGAGCCACTCCTCGTTCAGGCTCCGGAAGTGCTTCTTGTAGGCGGGGCGGTAGTCGACGATCTCGAGGCGGCGGCGCGGATCGAGGCGCAGACGCTCCCGGGCACGATCCACGACGCTGCGCCGCGCGAAGGCGCCCTCAAAGCGCACCACGTCGGCGAGGAGATCGACGTCGGCTTCGGTGAGAATCTCGCTCACGGCCCGGCCGATCTCGCGCCAAACGGGCTTCAGGCGGCGGAGCGTGCGCAATCCCCGTCCGGTGAGGGCGAAGACACGCCGCCTGCGGTCGTCGCGGCCGTCGCGCGCGATCCGAATGAGCCCCGCAGCGAGCATTTCGTCCGCGATCTTCGCGACCGCCGTGTGGGTGATGCCGAGCTCCGTCGCGAGCTCCCCGACGGCCAGCGGCGAACGCCGGCTCAAGGCGTAGAACGCGGGAAACCACCGCGGCCTGAACGTCGTGCCGAGGTCGCGGTAGAGCTCCTCGCCTTCGGCCATCATCGTCTCGCTGAGCCGCCGCAGCCGGCTCGCGAGAGCAAGGGCGCCTAGCTCGGAAAGAATATCAGGATCACGTTTCATACAGAGACCTCCTCCCTCTAGTAAACGAAAGATTGTGAAACAAGTTTCAAAATAATTGAAGCTTCAGCGTGGGAAGGAAGCAGTGGCAAGGATCTCTCAAACCATAGGGCGCGAGGGACGCATCTCCTTCAGCTTCCGCTCAAATTCTTCGATGATTTGAGGTGTAATATACCCACGATCTATCTCGTGTATCTTCCTGGCCGTGCGAATTGCCGCGCTTTCTGAAAGATGCCCATTCATAAAGAGAAGAAGCATCATTTCCAGACCCCAGCATGTACTGATGCCCTCTTTCTCGCATTGTTTCTTGAGAGGGGAATCGCTTGTCCAGCAGATGAAGCCGTTGTCTTTCGCCAATGCCAGAATGAGCCTGTCATGCTTCGAGAGCGACCCGCCTTGACTCCCGGCTCGAATAATATATGCATCCTCCGGTTCCAGGATCGTCAATCCAAGCGATGCGGCTTCCTCGATATCCAAGTGATCCACTTCATCATCGAGAACAGGCCGTGGCACAAGAATTGGTCCGACATGCTGCACGACCAACTTCAGAATCTGTTTATCGGCCAAGTAATAATGGATCAGAACATTGGCGTCACAGATTATCGCTTTTGGCGTTTCGTCCGGCATCGAACACTCCCCATTCCTCAACCCGCTCCCTTACCTTCGAAACGCTGATTCCCAAAATCTCCGCTGCACGACTCGCCGTTATCAGGTCCTTCTCGAGAGCATCCATGACAAGACGGCCAAGACGGTCTGCAATGAAGTCCGGTCTCTGCAGCTGAGATGGTTCATCCCAGCGAGCTACGTAGGCATCAGGTTCCTCTTTGAATTTCAGCTGCTTGTTGTACAGGCTGCCGTATGCAAATGAGAATTTCTCATAAATGCCGTCATCGGTCGCGCCCTCTTCGATGAGCCTGCGCAGCACAGTCTTATAGCTCACCCGGAAAACTCGCTTGGCATGAAGCACGCTCTGAACCCACGGCAAGCCTTTGCTGTCCGACCATACCTGTTCGAATCCGCGATTCGGCATCAAGAAATGACTCGCGAACATGCTTGCTTCCGACTCCTGCTGCGCGTCTTCTTCGGCCTGATCCACATCATAGGACGCCGAATGCAAGAGCAGGTGGCCGAGCTCGTGAGCCGCAGTGAAGATCTGGCGCTCGATCGGGATGGATTCCTCGGTATTCACGGCGACCGCAGGTCCGCCATCGGCCGGACCAACAGATAATCCAAAAAATCTATCCAAGGTCGAATGCATCAATAATAGTTTTATCCCCGCCCCATCGAGCAATTCGCAGATATCGGCTATGCATTCCTCGTTCTCAAGCCCAAGCATTTTTCTCGCTTCAGAGGCTGCAAGCTTCGGCTCGGTTCCGACGAAGGTTTCTTCCCCGAAGGCGTATGGCCTCCGTTCATTCAGCATCTCTTCGAGCTCGTTGAAGTTCCGAAGCCATATGGCGACATCGGAGACGACCTGATCTTTCTCGGCTCTCTGCCAGCTCGACAGGGCATGAAGAGTCCTGAATCTGAGACTCTGCAAGCGCGGGATTTCCTCGGTCAGCATGAGGACGGATATCCCCAGCGCGCGCGCGAGGGCGCTCAGATTGCTCCCCCGGGGCAACGAATCCCCGGTCTCGATGCTTCGATATGCATTGCGGCTTATGTTGGCCATGGCAGCAAGCTCTTGCTGGCTGAGCTTCTTCATCTTGCGTATCCTTCTCAAATTAATGGAGATGGCGGTGTTCATGCCTTCCTCCCGTCTTTCAGTATGTGAATATATTATACGCATACTTGTCATAATTGTCAACTGCAAATTCTATGACAAGTTTCTGATATTTCCGAAAGTAATCGATGAGTCAGAGGATTCAGAATTTGGTGGGGCGGAAGAGCCAAAAGCCCCAACGCTCGGCCCCACCGAAGCCGGATCTCATTCCATCGCCTGTATTGCTCGCGATACGCCGACGAGTTGCCAGGCTCCATCTACCCTGCTGAAGAAGGCTATCTCGCGCGTCTGCGGCCTGGTACGGACTCCGCTGCACCGGTAGGCGTTGGAGAATATCACAAGCGCCTGCGTGCACCCGGAATCGAACGCCACCCGGGAGAACGTCAGGTATCCCAGGGCGTCCGGGAAGACCTTGTCGAAGTTGTCCCAGTCCGGCTCGACGGCGGCGCGTTTCGCGGCATTTGTTTCCATCCCGTTCGCGACGACGTCCGCACCCGCCGCGAGCGTCCCGGCTCCGGACGAATTCGAACTGCAGCGCAGCACTTTCAAGTATTCATCGTCGGACATGAGCCGATACGTGACGGGGAGACTGAAACTCTCCGCGAGCCGCTGCGGCGCTCCACTGTTATCGACTATGAGGGAATCGATCGTCTCGCCCTTGAGCTTCGGCCACTGGTCCTTGAGGAAACCCAGAGGCTCGAACAGGCACCGTGATTCGGTGTCGCGGTCGATCAGTATCAGGGTGAAATCCGAGCCGTAGTGCTCCCGGATGAGAAGCGACATCAATTCATATTCGCTCGTCTTGCCTGATGTGCCCCCGGCCACGCCATCGCCGACTTGCAGAAGCAACGCGATAGTGATAATTGCGAATGTTCCTGCTGCCCTATTCTTCCTCATGCTTCCCCCGTGGGTTTGTGGTTGTATCCAAATGTAACGCTCGTGATCGAGCGTGATATGTTTGCAAGAACCGGTCCAGTCGTTTCCATTCGAAGGCGATGCTCGAGAAGATGTGGCGCGCCTACCCGGAGAAGAATTCGCCGACGTACGGCTACGGCTTTGA
The DNA here is from genome assembly GCA_050015715.1 of Candidatus Krumholzibacteriaceae bacterium. GTDB lineage: Bacteria > Krumholzibacteriota > Krumholzibacteriia > Krumholzibacteriales > Krumholzibacteriaceae > SSS58A. The sequence goes on along the minus strand of JBEKAW010000006.1, from coordinate 12,775 downwards.
CATCAATACAAGCCCGATCGGCCGGGTCGTCGGCCACAACGGCGGCTTCCCCGGCATCAGCGCCGACTTCCTCCTGTACCTCGACGGGGGATACACGATCGCCGTGCTGTCGAACTACGGAGGCGGGCCGAGGCCGGTGAGCCAGAAGATTCAGAATTTGGTGGGGAGGAAGAAATAGCCTGGGTGCCAATCCCACACCCACAAGCCCAACATGGAAGACTGGGGGCGTGAAGCCTCCGCCGTTTCATAGGCTTCGACAAGGATTGCGTGCGAAGCAGCCCGCATGTGTCTGAGGATATCTCTGGAATAAGACTTGGTCAATGAGCCTAGTAACAGAGACATACAGAAGCAACAAGATAATCCAATTGCCTCAAGAGAAATCGTGCTCTAGAATGAAGCAGTATCCATCCCATTATGAGCAGGATACCTCGGGGAGGAGTGGCAACAGATGTCAAGAAGTGCTGAAGCTCTTGTTGAGCCACAGATGTTGGTATGGGCGCGCGAAGCTGCTTGCCTCGACACTAGAATGGCCTCCATAAAGGCTGCTGTAAAAGAAGATCGATTGATCGAATGGGAAACGGGCAATTCGCGGCCAACAACGATACAGCTCAGAAAGCTCGCCCAGATCTACAGACAGTCCTTTGCTGCGTTCTGTCTTCCTTCACCTCCCGATGAGCACGTCCCTCGTCTTCATGACTACAGGAGGCTCGCGGGCGCGGGGAAAATCGAATTATCATATGAGCTCGTTATGGAGCTCCGGCATGCCGCTGACCGACGCAACATAGCGCTTGAACTTCTAGCACTCGACAAAAAAGATGTTCCCTCCTTCAATCTTACTTCGACAATGGGTGATGACCCAGAGAGGGTAGCAGAACGTATCCGCGATTTACTTAATATCAACGACAATCAACAGCAAAGATGGAAGGACAATCGGATAGCTTTCAACGCCTTGCGCGAAGCCGGAGAAGCGGCGGGAATCATAATTTTTCAGGCTACCGGCGTGCGCGTGGAAGAGATGCGTGGGTTTTCCATAAGCGAATATCCGCTACCTGCAGTCGTAGTGAATCGAAAAGACGCCTACGCGGGTCGATCCTTTACATTAATTCACGAAATCGCTCATCTTACTCTGCGGACAAACGGCCTTTGTGATTTGGCTTCACCCACAAACGACTACCAGGGAGACTCTGCTGAGGTTTTCTGCAATTACGTCGCGGGAGCAACGATTGCTCCCGCGCGCCTGCTGCTAGCCGACAGAGATATTGCCACTGCCAAGAAGCCTCTGAGGTGGAGCGATGATAAGCTTGCTGCCTTGGCGCGACAGTTCTCAACAAGCCGGGAAATGATTCTTCGTCGTCTTCTGATACTAAACTTGACCACAGGAGCCTATTATGAGGAAAAACGAAAGCAATATGTGGAGGAGTTGAAATTAATTAAGAGGGAAGGCAGATTTCTGTCGCCGCCGAAAGATGTAATTAGCTCCGCAGGCAGAAAATACACAAGAACGGTACTTGAAGCATTAAACGCGGGCCATATTACGGCGAACGATGCTTCAGATTATCTGGGTTTGAGGCTCAAGCATCTTCACGTGATTAGTGAAAGCATCGGGGTATAGGACATGACGAAAGCGGGTATTTTATACGCCGTCGATACGTGCTCGCTTACAGCGTTACGGCGGGTGTACCCGAAAGATGTGTTCGAAGGTGTTTGGGATTTGGTTAGCGATCTCGCCGACAAGGGCGTAATTATCTCGATAGAAGATGTATACGAAGAGCTCGCCGTACAGGACGATGAAGTCTTGGATTGGGCAAACCTGCACGCAAAGATGTTTCATCCTCTGGATGGTGTTCTTCAAGAGATGGCGAAGGAAATACTTAGCTCGCATTCGAGCTTGCTGGATTACAGGAAGCGCAAGTCTTCCGCCGACCCGTTTCTCATCGCATTGGCTCGATCCAAGAATTGCCCCATTGTTTCAGAAGAGACCCCTAGCGGACCTTCTGGCCGAGAGAAGATACCTGATGTGTGCAAAGCCTACGGAATAAGGTGCATTCCCCTGCTTGAAATGTTAAGGGAACAGGGGCTTCGATTGAAACGACTGTAGATGGCCTGCTTCCCGAAGTGAACATGGCTTCGGTTGAGGACCACCAAAGGAGCCAGATACCACCATGAAGAGTCAGAAGCGCGGGCCAAGAGCGAATGGAGCGACGATCGGCTTCGAAGCTCAGCTCTGGCAAGCGGCCGACGCCTTGCGCGGCAGCATGGATGCTGCCGAGTACAAGCATGTCGTGCTGGGCTTGATCTTCCTCAAGTACATCTCTGATGCCTTCGAGGAGCTGCACGCAAAGCTCGTCGCTGAACAGGCGCAAGGTGCCGACCCCGAGGACCCAGATGAGTACCGCGGCGCCCCACATCCCGCCTTCTGGGTTCCGCCCGAAGCGCGCTGGGCGCACCTCAAGGCTCAGGCGAAGCAGCCTACCATCGGCCAGCTTGTGGACGACGCAATGGCCGGTATCGAGCGCGACAATCCTTCATTGAAAGGAGTGCTGCCTAAAGACTACGGCCGCCCCGCCCTCGACAAGCAGCGGCTCGGACAGCTCATTGATCTTGTCAGCAACATTCGGATGGGCGACGAGGAGAGCCGATCGAAAGACATCCTTGGCCGCGTTTATGAATACTTCCTCTCACAATTCGCGAGCGCCGAGGGCAAGAAGGGCGGCGAATTCTATACGCCGCGCTGCGTGGTCAAGCTGCTGGTCGAGATGCTCGAGCCATACAGGGGCCGGGTGTACGACCCCTGCTGCGGTTCCTCGGGCATGTTCGTGCAGTCGGTGGAGTTCATCCGCGCGCACTCGGGCGGGAACGGCAACGGCGGCAAGGCAAAAGCCGATATCTCAATCTACGGCCAGGAATCAAATTACACGACCTGGCGGCTCGCAAAAATGAACCTCGCCATCCGCGGCATCGATGGCCAGATCGCGCACGGCGACACGTTCCACAATGACCACCACCCCGACCTCAAGGCCGACTTCATCCTCGCCAACCCGCCTTTCAACATTTCCGACTGGGGCGGCGACCGGCTGCGCGACGACAAGCGCTGGCAGTACGGTGTGCCACCCGCGGGCAACGCCAACTACGCCTGGGTGCAGCATATGGTGCATCACCTCGCGCCCGCCGGTGTGGCCGGCTTCGTGCTCGCCAATGGCTCGATGTCGTCGAACCAGTCGGGCGAGGGCGAGATCCGCAAGAACCTGCTTGAGACGGACCTTGTGGACTGCATGGTGGCGCTGCCGGGGCAGCTCTTCTACTCGACACAGATCCCAGCCTGCCTATGGTTCCTCGCACGCGACAGGAAGAATGGGAAATTTCGCGACCGTTGCGGCCACGTGCTGTTTATCGACGCACGCAAGCTCGGCCGCATGACGGACCGCACGCACCGCGAGCTTACGGACGAGGACATCGCCCGAATCGCCAGCATCTACCACTCCTGGCGTGGCGAGAAGAACAGGGGCGAGTACACGGACGTGCCCGGTTTCTGCAAGAGCGCTTCGCTAGAGGAAGTCCGCAAGCACGGCTATGTGCTCACGCCCGGCCGCTACGTCGGCACCGAGGCGCAGGAAGACGACGGCGAGCCGTTCGAGGAAAAGATGCGGCGGCTCGCCGCGACGCTGCGCGAGCAGCAGGACGAAGCCGCAAAGCTCGACGCCACCATCGCCGCCAACTTGAAGGAGCTTGGGTATGGCGGGTAGCTCTCTCGGCGAGAACACAGAGATTATGATGGGGCAGTCTCCGCCCGGCGAGACCTGCAACACCTCCGGCGTTGGCCTCCCACTGCTGAATGGACCTACCGAGTACGGCCCATATTATCCGACGCCCGTGCAGTTCACGACAGATGCCCGGAAGCGCGCGAAGCCAGGGGACATTCTCTTCTGCGTTCGAGGCTCAACGACAGGGCGCATGAACTGGGCGGACCGTGAGTATGCGATCGGTCGCGGCGTCGCGGCGATCCACCATAAGACAAAACCCGAGTTGCAGCCTCTCGTCCGCGCGGTAATCGAGTACGGACTGCCGGACCTTCTGGCCCAAGCGACAGGTTCGACCTTTCCCAACGTTTCGGCTGATCAGCTTTCGCGCCTCTGGTGGCCGCCGCTCGAAGATGCCGAACAGCACGGCATCGCCCACATCCTCGGCACGCTGGACAACAAGATCGAACTGAACCGGCGGATGAACGAGACGCTGGAAGCTGTATCGCGGGTGATCTTTAGATCGTGGTTTGTCAACTTCGATCCCGTCCGCGCCAAAATGGAAGGGCGCGATCCCGGCATCCCTAAGTCCCTCGCCGATCTCTTCCCCGACCGCTTCGTGGGCTCCAAGCTCGGCGAAATTCCAGCGGGGTGGAGTGTCGCAAGCGTCGACGGCGAGTTCGACTTGACAATGGGGCAATCGCCGCCGGGTAACACATACAACGAGACGGGGGACGGACTGCCCTTCTACCAGGGGCGCGCGGATTTCAGCTTCCGCTTTCCAACGCGCCGCGTTTACTGCACATCCCCCAGTCGATTCGCGAAGGCAGGCGATACGCTCATTAGCGTGCGAGCCCCCGTGGGCGATATCAACATGGCGTTGGAGGACTGCGCTATCGGGCGTGGTGTAGCCGCTGCAAGGCACAAGACAGCAAGTCGCTCATATACCTATCAGTTCATGCGGGCGCTGCGCAGAGTCTTCGCACAGTTCGAGGCAGAGGGCACTGTCTTTGGCGCATTGGGAAAGAGGGATTTCCACGCGATTCCCTGCTTCTCTCCGCCACGGAGCATTGTGATGGCCTATGAAGAGTGCGTATCGGCGTTTGAGAATCGCATTGAAGTCAATGAACGCGAATCTCGCACCCTGGCTACCTTACGCGCTCAAATAATGACTAAGCTTATCTCGGGCGAAATGTCTGTGCCGGGGGCAGCAAGCGAGATTGGAGGCCGCAAATGAGGCACCTCGATCGTTTGGGTTCCCTGTTTAGCATTTCAATTCCGCCTGACGACAGTGGCTCCATCGGCCGCGAGTGCCCAGCGCCTGGGCGTGCACCTGTCCGAGACAATAAGAAGAATTGGGGTGTGACTTGGCCTCAGGTTTAGCTTATGGATACAATGCGCGTTGACATTTGCTACCGACCTCTGCGAATTGGCTGGGCCATCCGCAGCAATGATCTTGAGTCCTTTCGAAGGGCTGTCCGATACTCGTTCGCTCTGTGGGGTGGACGCTTCAATCCCGTTTTAGTTGTCGATCGCGACGCCGAAGCGCGGCAGCTGATTGAGCTGTTCAGGGTGGACCTTATTATTCCGCTCGGCGATAGCGACTTGGCTAAGGAATTTCCCGCGAAGTACTCGCACCTCATCAAGCCGTTCTTCGACGATGCAGTCTTCGTAAAGGGCAACTCGACATCCCCCCCTTACACACAGGTTCTCGACGTCCGTAACGCGCTCGTGCATAACCGCGTCAAGCCTGAATGGAACGTGTTCAAGGCACGAGGCTTTCACGTTTTCAAGTGGCAGCAGGACGATCCGCTCACGGATGTCTTTTTGACCCAGTTCGGCGGATACCCGAGCATTGAGGAAGTCGGGACAGACTACCTCGCGCTTGCACGCGAGGCTTTGGAAAGCAGCGATTTTGCCATGGAGCCCAAGGCCCCGATACCAGCAAAGGCTATTGAGTGCTTAACCATTTCCTATCTGGCACGTCACGGTCTACGACGGCATTACAATGTGGCCGCGGGATGGGACACCCCCGGCTTCTTTGTTGGCAACGCTGCCAATCTTGATGATCTGGTTTGCTACTGGAATCTGAGAGCATGTGACGTTCGCCTTTGGTTCGTAGCTCCCGAGCATCTCGAACGATACGCCGAGCTCATACCTGCCTGGGAAACTGCGATGCGAGATGATGAGGGGGATCACCACATTGCAGTCTGGACCCGCCAGGAAGACTTGAACGAAGCTTGCAGGCCCTTCGCAAAGTCAAAATTGCGACGTTATCCCATCTCCGATGCGACATGGAACGGACTAAACGTTCGCGCGCCGACAATGCACTTTGGCCAGGGCTCGGTGCTTGGGGTAGTGGGCACAACGGGTGGTATCCCGAAGGCTTCGTTTGCGCTCCCTGATAAACCATTCTGTGAAGACACGTGGTTTAGCATGCAGCAGTTGGTCGCGTCCGTGTCCTTCGTCGGTAATCTCTACGGGCACGAGCAGTATACCTTCCAGGTGCCATATGTGCCCGAACTCAACGAGTTCTATGCCCGTACAATGCATTTCGACTATAACAAAGTTCGGATCGAACCTGGTCGCATCGGCATCGTGATTGGTGCCGACGACCACGACACTTTTCTATACGCACTGCCCGTCGGCTCGCTTATGGAGCGAGTGTTCCAAATGGCAGATTACGAAGTGAAGCTCAGCTCCGCGGGGCTAGTAACGCGGCAATTGATTTTCCGCCTAGGCGGTCTCCAAGGAGCAAGAATATTCAAAATACCAGGTGTTCGGCGACTTCTCCGGACTTATGGCCCAGGCAAATCCTTCACAAAGCTGTCCGCGCTCCAGATCATTGGCAGCAAGGATCCCGATCAGCTCGATGCAAGCTTTGCCGACCATGTCGATCTGTATATTGAGCCACGCCCGATAGGCGCGAAACTCCAACCGCCCGCCGTGTTCGGGCATCTTGTTGAGAAGGGGTTGTTCCGGATTGGAGTGGACCTCTTGTGTCCGGGCTGCAGTATGACCTCCTGGACGCCGTTGGACAAGCTGAGAGAACAGGTTGTCTGTGATTTGTGCGGCCATGAATACACTGCGACCCGCCAACTCGCGGACCAGGAGAAATGGCACTACCGTCGATCCGGTGTGCTGGGGGCTGAAAGGAATGCTCAGGGTGCGGTCCCTGTGTCGCTAACACTCCAGCAACTGGACACGAGTCTTCACAGTGGACTAAGCGGGAATATGTACTCTCCCTCATTGAATTTGATGCCCCTGCGCAGCGATAATGGAACGTTGTGTGAAGTCGATTTCGTATGGATGATTCCAAGGAGCTACCCCCGAAGGACCGCTGTAATTCTCGGTGAGTGTAAGGATCACGTACCGATAACAACCGCAGACATCGCGAATCTGAAACGCGTCTCGGATTCCTTACCAGAGAGGCGGTTCAAGGCGTTTGTCCTCCTATCGCAGCTTACTCCCTTCTCAACCGATCAAATTGAATCGGCGAAGAGCCTTAACGATGAACACCGAAAGCGCGCCATCTTGCTAACAGCACAGGAGTTGGAACCTTACTTCATTTACGAACGCGCTAAGATAGAATTGGGTCGTGAATTACATGGGGGCACCCCCGAGGATATGGCTGAGGCAACAACCAAAATCTATTTCAAGTAATACGATGTCTTTTACTGAATCCATCGTCGAAGAAGCTGCCCTTGCTTGGCTGGGAGAGTTGGGCTACTCTGTGCTATCCGGCCCGGCCATCGCGGCGGGCGAGCCCGCAGCGGAACGCAACGATCCAAACTACCGGGACGTTGTGCTGGAAGGTCGTTTGCGCCAGATGCTCGCACGCCTCAATCCCGAGCTGCCAACCGAGGCACTGAAGGACGCCCTTCGAGAGTTCGCTCGGATCGATGCGCCGTCGCCACTCGATCGTAACCATGCTATACATCGCATGCTCGTGGACGGCATCACGGTTGAATACCGCCGCAAGAATGGCTCAATTGCGGGAACACAGGCGAGGGTGCTCGACTTCGACTCGCCCGACAACAACGACTGGCTTGCGGTCAACCAGTTCACCGTGGCCGAGGGACAGCACATGCGACGGCCGGATATCGTGCTCTTCGTGAACGGCCTGCCGCTGGCGGTGATTGAGCTAAAGAACCCAGCCGATGAGAACGCCACAATCTGGTCCGCATTCCAGCAGCTCCAAACCTATCAGGTGCAGATCCCCTCACTCTTTGCCACGAACGCGGCGCTTGTCGTCTCCGATGGCATGCAAGCACGCATCGGTACGCTCGGCGCGGGGAAGGAATGGTTCAAGCCCTGGCGAACGATCACCGGGCGCGGCGATGCGGCGGCGAGCCTGGCGGAACTGCAAGTGATCCTCGAGGGCGTGTTCGAAAAACGCCGCTTTCTTGACCTCGTACGGCACTTCATCGTCTTCGAAGACATGGGCGGCGGGAAGCTGGCCAAGAAAATGGCGGGCTATCACCAGTTCCATGCTGTCAATGTGGCCGTTGAGGAGACGCTGCGGGCGGCTAGGACGTTCAAGGCCGCAGAACCTCCGGGCCGCTACGAGGCCGGGCGCAAGCCCGGGGGCGATCCCGGCGACCGGCGCGTTGGCGTGGTCTGGCATACGCAGGGCTCGGGCAAGAGTCTGACCATGGCCTTCTACGCGGGGCGCATGATCCTGCACCCGGCGATGGAGAACCCAACCATCGTGGTGCTCACCGACCGCAACGATCTCGATGACCAGCTCTTCGGCACATTCTCCCGATGCCGTGATTTGCTTCGCCAGCCGCCGGTGCAGGCTGCCGACCGAGCCGATCTGCGCGCGAAACTCTCCGTCGCCGCCGGGGGCGTGGTATTCACCACAATTCAGAAATTCTTCCCTGAAGATAAGGGCGACCGGCATCCGGTCCTCTCGGAGCGCCGCAACATCATCGTGATCGCCGATGAAGCGCACCGCAGCCAGTATGATTTCATAGACGGTTTCGCGCGGCACATGCGCGACGCCCTTCCCAACGCCTCGTTCATCGGCTTCACGGGGACGCCCATCGAAAAGGCCGACGCGAACACGCGGGCCGTCTTCGGCGACTACATTTCGATCTATGACATTCAGAGGGCGGTGGCTGATGGGGCTACCGTACCTATCTACTACGAGAGCCGCCTTGCGAAGCTGGAGCTGAAGGAATCCGAGCGCCCCAAGATCGACCCCTCGTTCGAAGATGTCACCGAAGGCGAGGAGGTCGAGCGCAAAGAGAAGCTCAAGACCAAATGGGCGCAGCTCGAAGCGCTCGTGGGGAGCGAAAAGAGGCTGAAGATCATCGCCCGCGACATCGTCAGCCACTTCGAGGAACGGCTCTCGGCCATGGACGGCAAAGCCATGATCGTCTGCATGAGCCGCCGCATCTGCGTGGAGCTCTATAGAGAGATTGTTGCGCTGCGGCCGCGGTGGCATCAGGACGCCGATGATCAGGGTGCTATCAAGGTTGTCATGACCGGCTCCGCCACCGATCCCCTCGATTGGATGCCTCACATTCGCAACAAGCCGCGGCGCGAAGCCCTTGCCCAGCGGTTCCGCGACCCGAGTGACCCGTTCAAAATCGTCCTTGTGCGCGATATGTGGCTCACGGGCTTTGATGCGCCGAGCCTGCACACCATGTACCTGGACAAGCCCATGCGCGCCCATGGATTGATGCAGGCGATCGCGCGGGTGAACCGCGTCTTCAAGGACAAACCGGGCGGGCTGGTCGTGGACTATCTCGGGTTGGCGCATGAACTCAAACAGGCGCTTGCTACGTATACCGAGAGCGGCGGCACGGGGAGAACGGCGATCGATCAGGCGGAAGCTGTCGCGATTATGCTGGAGAAGTACGAGATATGTCTCGGCCTCTTCCATGGTTTCGACTGGTCGCGGTGGATGACGGGCGCGCCGCAAGATCGGCTATCGGTGCTGAAGTTCGCGCAGGAACATATCCTCTCCCAGGAGGACGGCAAGGCTCGACTGCTGCGCTCTGTAACCGAGCTTTCCCAAGCATTCGCTCTCGCGGTGCCGCACGACGAGGCGCTCCGGATCCGCGATGACGTCGGCTTCTTCCAGGCGGTTCGATCGGTCCTAGCCAAGAACGTCCCGGATGACCAGAGGACCGACGAAGATCTGGACTTCGCCATCCGACAGATTGTCTCGAAGGCGGTTGCTTCCGATGAGGTCGTTGACATATTCGCGGCGGCTGGGCTCAAGAAGCCGGATATGTCAATCCTGTCGGACCAGTTCCTGGCGGAAGTGCGTGGCATGCCTCAGCGCAATCTGGCCGTTGAGCTCCTGCGCAAGTTGCTGGCCGGCGAGATAAGGACGCACTTAAGGAAAAACGTCGTTCTGGCGAGGTCATTCGCCGAGCTACTCGAGCAGGCCGTGCGGCGCTATCAAAGCCGGGCCATCGAAGCCGCGCAAGTCATTGAAGAATTGATCGAGCTTGCCAGGAACTTGCGCGACGCAAACGCGCGCGGCGAGAAGTTGGGCCTGCACGAGGACGAGCTCGCCTTCTATGACGCGTTGGAAACGAACGACAGCGCCGTAAAGGTGCTCGGCGATGAGACGCTCAAGAAGATCGCGCAGGAGCTCGTCGTCGCCGTGCGCGGCAATGTCACGATCGACTGGACCCTGCGTGAGAATGTGCAGGCGAAGTTGCGGGTGATCGTGAAACGGATTCTCCGGAAGTACGGCTATCCGCCCGACAAGCAGAAGAAGGCGACGGAGACGGTGCTGGAGCAGGCGGAAGTGCTATCGCAGGATTGGGCGGTCGCCTGACAAATAATGGGGGGACTCATGGCAAACATAGTTTACAAGGGCAGAGTATTCACACCTTTTCAGTACAGCCAAGAGGCTGATTTCGAGCGAGCGGTCATGCAGCAAGCCAAAGATATCTTTGGAGCAAAGACGCTCTACATCGACGTGAAGAAGAGAATCAGCGAAGGGGAGATTGTTACCATTCCCGACGGCTACCTTTTGGACTTCACGTTCCCTTCTGCCCCCAGGCTGTACATCGTCGAAAACGAACTGGTGAGCCATGATCCTTTTAAGCACATAGGCCAGCAGCTCCTCAAATTCGCGATCTCCTACAAAGGAAGTGGCCGTAAAATCAAGGGCTTCCTGCTCAAGGAAATAATGGATCGCCCGGATTATCGGACTTTTGTCGAAGACAATGTCAAGAGAACCAGTTACAGAAACATCGATGACATGCTCGAAGATATCATCTTTGAAAGACCGGTTGCCGCCGTCGTCATAATAGATGAAATAACCCCCGACCTCGAAAACGTACTGGGGCAGCTATCGATGCCCACGGATATTCTGGAGTTCCAGACATTCGTGTCCGGCGATGAGCAGATTCACCGCTTCTCGCCGTTCCAACAGGACGTAAAGGTAATACAAGAACCGGGACGGCAGCCCATCAATTTGGAGGAGATTGACACAATCGTTGTGCCCGCGAAGGAGGAGGGCTTCCGAGAAACGTTCTTGGGACAGAATTGCTGGTACGAGATCCGAATATCGAGCTCCATGCTGGACCGCATAAAATGGATTGCCGGTTACCAATCGGCGCCCGTTTCGGCCATTACCCACTATGCGCCCGTTGCCCGCATCGAAAAGTACAAGGACACGAATAAATATATTCTCTATTTCGCAGAACCAGCCAAGGAGATCGGTCCAATAGCCCTTCCGAAAGGGCGAAAGGATCTTGTAATCTATTCGGCGAGATATACCACTTTTGCCAAACTGCGGAAGGCCAAATCACTGGATGAAGCGTTCTAAGAGCAATCAGGTTCAACAAAGCGCCTGAAGAAATGAAGCCGAACAAGGCTGATACAAGACCAGAGACTATCCGGGAAATTTGTGACGCTCTGTTGCATCGCCGACAAGCGCAAGCGAAGCAGACTGCTCGCATCTCATATCCCTTCACTCCAATCCGGCCGCAAGAGCGACGAATCTCCCCGAGATCGGCGTTGCGCACCTTCCTTCGTGATGCCTTCATCGATCGATACTCTGGCGAAAGGTTGGTCTTTCCCGGAATCCTACGCCTGCTTTCTCACTATCTCCCCGAGGAGGTACCTTTTCACCCGAATTGGAAAATGGCGGAGACGCATATGAGCTACTGGGAGCTCTTTCCAACAATCGATCACATTGTTCCCGTGGCTCGAGGCGGCTCTGATACGGACTCCAATCGAGTCACAACATCCATGATGAGAAACGCGGCGAAAGCCAATTGGACGATGGAGGAGCTCGGGTGGTTTCTCCAGCCTGCTGGCGACCTTCGGCAATGGGATGGCTTGATGAAGCATTTCCTCGCTCTGATCGATATGGACCCCACTCCACTTGCCGAGCCATACATAAAGAAGTGGCACGATCTTGCCGTGGAGGCAATGAAGTGAGGAAGAGAGTTGCGTTCAAGCTGCGGATACCGACATCGAAGATCCGGTATTACGCCAAACTCTATTCATATTCTGGCAGCGACATCGCAACGGATCTCCCACATCTCAAACAACAGATCAAGAAGGCCAAGCGCCTCACCAAGGAACAGTTCCTCACCGTATGTCGATGGAAAGCTACAAGGAGCGCCAGCAACGCCGAGAACAATACGCCGGCTTTTGTGAAGCGTATAACGGAGTTCTCTTTCTCCACATCCGATGAACGTGCGCGGGTGGAATCGCTGACGCTGCTGGATGGCGTGGGGTGGCCAACGGCCAGCACGATCTTGCATCTCTTTCACGGAGACAAATATCCGATCCTGGACTTTCGCGCATTGTGGAGCGTCGGCGTCAAACCCCCGCCCAAGTATTCTTTCGATTTTTGGTGGCAATACACGCTGTTCTGTCGCAAGCTGGCTCGCAAGGCGGGCGTGAAAATGCGAACGCTGGATAAGGCACTCTGGCAGTATTCAAAAGAGAAGCAGCCGAAACGGAGGACTGTTCGTGAGAAACATTCGCACCGAAGATGAATTCGGAAAACGGCTGCTCAGGGCTTTGGACCTGCCCCCGAGAGTTGGCCTGGC
>JBEKAW010000005.1:0-21954 GCA_050015715.1 Candidatus Krumholzibacteriaceae bacterium | reverse complement strand
CGTATCGACCGATCACGCCACAGATAGGACCTTCCGGATGATTCCCCGGCGCACAAGGAGAGTTCTGCTGCAGGTAATAATTGCCGGAAGTCGCGGGATCAACGCCGCAGAAGAGAGGGGACATTGAAATATTGCCGTTTGTCCCGGTTGGATCCGGCACGAAGAGGAGGTTGTAGTCTGTATCGTTGCCAAAAACATCATTGCAACTGAAGCTGGCAACCGTAGAGGACACTCCTGTCTTATTGTAGGCGATAATGTTGTTCTCAATGCTATAATTGATGTCATCAGCACAGAAGCCACAGCCAGTATTATGGGCTATCGTATTTCCATATACGTAGACGCTGCTGGTCAAATCCATACAGTGGATACCACCACCGTTTGAATAGATAACATTCCCCCGAATCATCACACTTGTCGACATATCAAGCGCAATGGCGCTCTCGAGTGCGTACCGTACTATGTTTCCTTGCAGGGTGATATGCTCCGAGTACTCAATGACAAGCGCGGAGCGAGGGCTATTCTCAAACGTAAATCCGTCGATTGTTATTTGTCTCGAGCTGGCGACATCGAGAATTTCGTAGTCAAGGGAATATAGAAGTGTCTGCCCGGCTCCTTGCTCACTCTTTATCGTTAGAGAGTCTTTGCTAAGGATGCCCATCGACTTCTGGGAATAGGTCCCAGGAGCAACAAGAATTGAATCGCCCACTCCAGAGCTGTCAATGGCGGCCTGGATGGTCGGAGCGTCTCCACTGCCGTCCTGATGTACGTGCCAGGTTCGGGATTCGGCTGCGCCCGCTAGCACCAGAATCCCGAGTACCGGCGCGAGCATGAATACCCCCCTGTAGAGAAGTCTCATTTTCCATCTTATGAGCGGCAGTCGCATCAATATCATCGCAAGAGCACCATCTTCCTTGTGATCGTCTGGCCCCCTGCCTCGAGCCTATAGAGATAGATGCCCGAGGCCAGCGGGTTCCCCTTCTCATCCTCCCCGTTCCACTCCACTGCATGGGAGCCCTTCTCCTGGTGCCCATCAACAAGACATGCGACGCACTTGCCCGAAACATCGAAAATCTCGAGAGTCACGTTGCACTTCTGTGGAATGGAGTAAGTCACGCTTGTCGTCGGGTTGAACGGGTTCGGGTAATTTTGGTGCAACTCGACGGGCGCTGCCGGCACGTCAATTCCCGTTAACACCGCAAAACCATTCGCATCGACTCTCTGGGCATAGATATCAGAATTGGTCCCGCTGCGGAAGTCTGTCCACGTGACAATGGCGCCGCCTGCTCCATCGGAGGCAATTGTGGGAGAACCCTGAAGACCTGTTGCGGTGCAGAGGGCCACGCCATTCCCTGCCCACTGGACAGCTCCGGAGGCATTCACCTTCTGCGCATAGATGTCGCCCATCCCGCTGCGGTAGTCGTGCCAAGTAACAATGGCGCCGCTCGCGCCATCCGAGACAATCGCGGGAAATTCCTGATACCCCATTGCTGTGCAGATAACGACACCGTTCGGCGTCCACTGGACAGCTCCCGAAGCATTCACCCTCTGCGCATAGATGTCAGAGTAGGTCCCGCTGCGCTGGTCGAACCACGCGACAATGGCTCCGCCCGCGGCATCGGAGGCGATTGTGGGACCCAACTGATCCGCTGTCGCCGTGCAGAGAGCGATGCCGTCGACGGCCCACTGGACGGTTCCCGAGCCATTCACCCTCTGGGCATAGATGTCAGCATAGATCCCGCTGCGGTAGTCCCGCCAGATGACAAAAGCGCCGCCCGCACCATCGGAGATGATTATGGGACCCAACTGATCCGCCGTTGCCGTGCAAAGGGCGACACCATTCGCCGTCCACTGGACAACTCCGGAGGCATTCACCATCTGGGCATAGATGTCAGAGTTAAGCCCGCCACGGTAGTCGTACCACGTGACAATGGCGCCCCCTGCGCCATCGGAGGCGATCGTAGGAGAATGCCGAACCCCCGTTGCCGTGCAGAGGCCCACACCATTCGCCGTCCACTGGACGACTCCCGAGGCGTTCACCCGCTGGGCGTAGATATGAGAGTCCCAGTCGCGTAAGTCCTCCCACGTGACAATGGCGCCACCTGCGTGATCAGAGGTGATCGTTGGAGAATGCTGATCCCCCGTTGCAATGCAAAGGGCCACGCCATTCGCCGCCCACTGGGCGACTCCCGAGGCATTCACCCGCTGGGCATAGATGTCGGGGTAGTTGGAGTTGTTGCGGTAGTCCTCCCACGTGACAATGGCGCCACCCGCACCATCGGAGACGATTGTGGGTGAACTCTGGAGCCCCGTTGCCGTGCAGAGAGCGACGCCATTCACGGTCCACTTGACAACTCCCGAGGCGTTCAGCCTCTGAGCATAGACGCCGTCGTTGGTCGAACTGCGGTTGTCCCACCACGTGACAATGGCGCCACCCGCACCATCAGAGACGATTGTGGGACCCAACTGATCCGCGGTGCCCTTGCAGAGCGCGACGCCATCCTGGACCCAATTCGCCCACACGGACGGCACGGCAACGATCAAAGCACAAAGAGCAACGAGAGACACCGCCTTCATCACCCTGATCATACCCAGATCCTCCTTCCAGGGAGGCCCTCTTGATGTTGAGAAAAAGGGGGGGCGGGGCATGATTATATCATGCTTGATATGAGAATAACAGCGAGAATGCTACGTCAGCGTGGTCCGCTCCTCCCGGAGCGATTCGGCGCGGATGATCGCGAGGCAGTCCTCGGCGCAGCGATCGACGTCGTCGTTGATGACGACGTAATCGTACTTGGTGAAATACTCGAGCTCGAGCTTCGCGTTCTCGAGGCGGCGGCGGATAACTCCGTCATCGTCCGTCGCGCGCCCGTCGAGCCGCGCCTTGAGCGTATCGATGTCCGGCGGGAAAAGAAATACGAGAACGGCCTCCGGATAGCGCCTCTTGACGCTCATCCCGCCCTGAACGTCTATCTCGAGGATGACGTTCACCCCCTCGGCGAGCTTCCTCTCCACGAACGCGGCGGGAGTGCCGTAGAGGTTCCCGTGCACCTCGGCCCACTCGAGGAGCTCTCCGGCCTCGCGGCGCCTCTCGAACTCGTCGCGCGTAACGAAGAAATAGTCGACGCCGTCCTTCTCGGCGCCCCGCGGCGGGCGCGTCGTGACCGAGACGGACGATACGAAATTGGGGATGTGCTTGAGAACGCGGTCGACGACCGTCGATTTGCCGACTCCCGAGGGTCCCGAAACGACGAGGAGGAAGGGATTTCTCGCGATATCGAACGGGGAGGTCACGGTCGCACGGCTCCTTTTTCAACCTGCCGCGGCGCACGCGGCGCGAGCGCGGCTGCGGCGGCGCCCGCCGGGCGCGTCACTCGAGGTTCTGAACCTGCTCGCGGATCTTCTCGACTCCTTCCTTGAGCGAGAGGCATTCGCGGATGATCGAGGCGTCGGCGGCCTTGTTCGCCATCGTCGTCGCCTCGCGGTGCATCTCCTGGAGGAGGAACGTGAGGCTCTTCGAAACCTCGTCCCCCTTCTCGATCACGGTCCTGAACTGGACGAGATGGCTCTTGAGCCGCACGAGCTCCTCGGAAAAATCCGTCCGCTCGGCGGTGAGGGTCGCCTCCATGAGCCAGCGGTTCTCGTCGATCTTGCTCCCGTCCATGAGCTGGCGCAGCCGCTCCTTCGCCCGCGCGAGCGCGCGCTTGATCGCGAGCGGCGCCTTCTTCTCGATGCGGGCGACCGCTTTCTCGAGGACGGCGAGCCTCCGCATGCTGTCGCGCGCGAGCTCGGCGCCTTCGTTTCCCCGCATCGTTATGCACTGCTCGAGCGCGATCCCGAGCGCCTCGCGCACGCGCAGCCAGAGACTCTCGGGCACCGCCTCGTTGAGGCCGCTCGAGAACACGTCGGGAATCGAGAGCAGCGTGCCGATATCGACGCGCCCGGGGATTCCCTCCTCGATGGCGAAGTCGCTGAGGAGCCGGTACGCGCGCCTCATGAGATCCTTGTTGATCGCGATGCTCTCGGTCTCGACCGATCTGTCGAAAGAGACCGTCACGTAGACGTGGCCGCGCTTGATGGCGCCGCGCACCACCTTCTCGATCTCCTTCTCGTAGCCGTTGAGGGGCCGCGGGAGCCGGATCGAGAAATCGATGTAGCGGTGATTCACCGTGCGGACTTCGACGGCCACGGTCCCCACGCCCGGCCGCGCCTCCCCCTTCCCGTAGCCCGTCATGCTGTAGATCATGTGCTCCCCCTTGATATGACTCGACGCGACCTCGCCGGAAACTGCCTTCCCCCCGCGGCGGCCGCTTACCAGAACGAACTGTACCACGTTTCGACCGCGAATGGTTAGTGGAGAAATGCACGGGGGCTTTACAATTTGACCTGAGGGGAGCCACTCCTTGACTTGGGGGGAGAGGCCCCCTATGATTCCGCTCGTGAACAGCCTTACGATATACGGCCTCGGGCTCGAGCTCGGGTCGGCGCTCCCCGGCGCCGCGGTCGCGGGAGTCCGGCGATTCCCGGACTGCGTCACGATCTATCTCGAGGGCGCCCCGTTTCCGTATGCGCACATTCTCTATCACCGGCGGGAGCCGGAGATCGTCCTCTCGCGGCGCGAGATCGCTCCGCGCGAGGCGGGAATCGAGGAGATGGGCGCGTTGAACGGAAGGCGCGTCGCGCGCGTCCGGTCCCTCGGGCTCGAGCGCGTCCTCGTCGTGGAGCTCGCCTCGGGAGAGGAGTGGGGCGCCGAGGGCGGCTTCATTCTCAGAATAGATCTCACTCCCGCGGCGAAGCCTCTCACGCTCTATGAAGGAGGCTCCGGGCGGCCGCTCGGCACGATCGGCGGGAAGAAGGCGCGGCGCTCGGGCGCCCCCGATGACGCCCCCCCGCGGAACCCTTACTCCATTCTCGATCTGCCCGCGGAGCCCCCTGCCGATCTCATCGCGGGGGGCGAGCCCGGCGCGGCGCCCGATACGACCCCCGACCACACGCGCCGGTGGAAGAGCGCGAGGACGTCCGCTTCGGCGCTCGCGCAGGCGATCGGCGGGATCGATCCGGTTCTCGCGGGGGTCCTCTCGAGACAGACGGGCGGCGACGTCGCGGCTCTATGGCCCATCCTCGCCGAGATCGCGAAAAGGCTCTCCGCGCGCGAGCGGGTCTGGCACATGTACGAATTTCCCGAAGAGGGTGAGGCGGGGAGAGCCGCGCTCTATCCGGTAGAGCTCCCGGTCGACGCGCCCGCCGGGACGATGAAGGATTATATCGAGGCCGTCGGTGCGCGGGCCGACGCAGTGATCATCCCCTCGTACGTCGCGCACCTCCGCCGGAAGGCCGCCGCGCGGCTCGGGAAAGAGTTGAAACGTCTCGAGCGCCTCAAGAGCAATCTCGCGGAAGATCTCGCCGACGCCGGGCGCTCCGCGGAATACCGCCACTACGGCGATCTTCTCGTCACCTATCGCCATCTGTTGAAAAAGGGAATGAAGGAGATTGTCGTCCGCGAGTTCTCGGGAGAGCGCGAGGTGACGATCCCGCTCGATTCCGCCATCTCGATCGACCGCAACATCCGCCGCTATTTCACGAAGGCGAAGAAGGGGGAGAAGGGCGGCCTCGTCATCCGGACTCGCAAGCGAGAGGCCGAGCGCGAGATGGCGCGCGACGAGAAGGACCTCGAGCGCATCGCGGCGATCGAGGGCACCGCGGAGCTCATCGCGCTCATCCCGCAGGAGAAGGGCGCGCGCGCGGCGGAACGCGAGGCCGGCCCCGCGCGGCGCTTTCGCAGATTCGTCATCGATGAGAAGCACACGGTCTACGTGGGAAAGAGCGACGCGGACAACGACATTCTCACGCACGAGTTCGCCTCGCCCGCGGATCTGTGGTTCCACGCGCAGGACACGCCCGGCTCGCACGTCATTCTCAAGGGCTATCATCGCTCGACCCCGCACGCCGTCATCGAGCGAGCCGCCGAGATCGCGGCGTATTTCAGCAAGGCCCGGAACTCCTCCACCGTCCCCGTGATCTACACGGAAAAGCGCTACGTCCGCAGGCCCCGGAAATCGAAGGCGGGCACGGCGCTCTGCACGCGCGGGAAGACGATATTCGTCCGGCCCGCTCTGCCCGAAGAATCGTAGAGGCCGCGACCGGCGGCGCCGCGCGAAACGCGCATTGGCACATTGCGCGCCGAAACGCCCGAACGAGAATTTGACCTGTAGTTGCCTTGGAGTCGCCGTGGCGAGAGCGGCTTGATGGATCGATGGCGGCTATGTGCGGTCAGCTACTTTTCGGCGTAGCCCGTTTCCGTATTGAGTATGAAGGTGTCGCCGTTCGGCGAGCCGTCGAGGTCGAGCTCCAGCGTCGCGAAGCCGCCCCACTCGACGGAAACCGACTCATAGGGCTTTACCTCGGATATCTGCTTTAAAGTAAGCCTGACGTGAGTCCGGTCGATCTTCTGGAGTATTACCTCGAGGTAGTTGTCACTCACGAAGGTGTAGATGCAGGTGTCGTATTTGACCGTGGCACGCCCTGGGCTGATCGTTTTGTCGAGCGGCTTCGCATACTCACCCTGCGCCCATAGCGTCGAAGCGCCGAGAATGAGCACAATTGCCGCAAGCGCGAAGATCGCCCTGCTGCCCTTCATTCTAACCTCCTCTCCTCCCTCGCGGGAGCAAAGACCACAAACCCTCAGGGTTCCAGCTCGTCGCTATCCTGGGCAGCTATATCAATACCCCGATCAGTTTAAGCGATTGAATAATAGCACTTTTAGTTGCTTTTTTCCAGACATATTTCACGCCGTAGCGAAAAAGGGGAAAATGCTATTTTTCTTTATGCCGCAAGAAGTTGCGGACTTCACGGATGAATTCTCCCGCAAAATCCCCTTTGAACCGCCGCTCGACCTTCCCCTTTTTGAATAGAATGGCGCCCTGCCTCGATCCGGCGAGCCCGATGTCGGCATCCTTCGCTTCACCGGGGCCATTCACCTCGCAGCCCATGACGGCGATCGTGCCCCCGGTGCGAAGCCCCATGACCTCGCGCTCGAGACGCTCGGCGATCCGGGCGACGTCGATCCAGCTCCTCCCGCACGTCGGGCACGAGACGATCTGCGGTATGTCCGCCCTTAAGCCCAGCGCCGAGAGCACCGCCGCGGCGACCGTAATTTCGCGCACCGGATCTCCCGAGAGCGAGACGCGCACCGTATCGCCGATTCCCTCGGAGAGGAGCAGCGTGAGCGCGACGGCGGATTTCGCGGCGCCGCTCAGCGGGGGCCCCGCCTCCGTCACGCCGACGTGGAGCGGGTAATCGTTGCGCGCGGCCCACGCGCGGTTCGCCTCGACCGTCGCCATCGCGTCGGGGGATTTGAGGCTGAATACGAGATCGCGAAAGCCCATCCCCTCGATGAGCTCGAGGCTGCGAGCGGCGCTTTCGCAGAGAGCGCGCGCGGGATTCTTGCGAGCGAGCGCGCGAAGATCGCGCTCGATGCTCCCGGAGTTGACTCCGACGCGGATCGGGATGCCGGCCTCCGCGGCGGCCTCGACGACGCGCCGCACCTTCTCCGCCCCGCCGATGTTTCCGGGATTGACGCGCAGCCCCGCGGCCCCCGCTCTCGCGGAGTCGACCGCGAGGCGGTAGTCGAAATGAACGTCCGCGATGACGGGAATCGGGCTCCTCGCGCATATCGCGGGAAGCGCCGCGACGTCCTCGCGGTCTTTCACCGCGACGCGGACGAGCTCGCATCCGGCGCGCGCGAGGGCGCGTATCTCGCGCATGGCGCGCGGCGCATCCCCGGTGGGGACCGTCGTCATCGACTGGATCGTGATCGGGGAATTGCCGCCGACCGGCACGCCCCGGTACGTTACGCGCCGCGTCTTTCTGCGTTTTGCAATCGTGTTCATCGGTTCATCCGAGCTTCGGGCCCGCCTTTCTCGCGTCCCCTTCCCTCCTCGTGTAGCCCTCCCGGTCGAGGTGCTCGAGAATGGGAACGGCGAACTTGCGCGAAAAACCGAACATCTCCTTGAAATCGCCGACCGTGACGGCGCCGCCCGAGAGCAGTCGCTCCTTCGTCTTTTCGACGAGCTCGCGGTACCGCGCCGCGCTCATGAAGGCGTCCGGCGAGATGCGAACGACCGAGCCGCGGTCCGCGAGCATGTGCAGGTAGGAGACGAGGCGCTTCTCGTCGCGGACGACTGGGAGGAGATCCGCCTTCGCGGCGAATCCATACCCCGCCTCCGCCACGCGGGCCTCGAGCGCGGCGAGGGCCTTTGTGTCCTCCGCGGAAAGCTCCCGCTCGCCGCTCCCCGCCCGCACGCGGCCCCCCTTGAAAAAGAGCTTCCCCTCTTTCGCCCCCTTATCCATGAGAAAATCGAAGAGCGGGCCTTCCCCGAGCCCCGAGCTTCCTTTAAGCTCTTCGCGATCGGCGCCCCAGAGGAGCTTGTTCTCGGCCGACATCGTCTCGACAAGCGCGCCGAGCGCGCGTTCGGCCTCCTCCACGACACTTGACGCGAAGAGGCGCTCCTCGAGCTCGAGGAGACGCCCGTCGCTCGCGAGCGCCGGGCGCGCCGCATCGATCTCGCGCCTCGAGAGCCCGTAGCGCAGGAGGCCCCCGAGGGGGAATCCGCGAACGCCGCCCCCCGCGGCGCACGCGACGACCACGTCCTCCGCGCTCCCCGCGTCGAGCGCCCTCAAGCGGCCCAGCGCCGAGGGCGCCGTGTGCGCCGTGAGCTTCACGGGGTTCGGATCGATCACGCGCCCTCCGCCGACGACGTGCTGCGGCGAGTACGTGCGCAGGATGAAGCGGTCCCCGCGCCTCGCGACGGCGGGGCTCTCGAGCCTGAGCTGGACGTAGCCGCCCGAGCCCGGAGAGATCGCCTCCCCCTCGAGGATCACCGCCCGGGCGAGGATCTCGGAGGCGGCATGATGAAAGCGAAACCGCTGCCTGCTCTTGATCGCGCCCCCCGCGAGCCTGCTCACCTCGACGAACGCGTTGATCATGTTCGACGCCTCGAGCACGCCGGGGGAGAGGAGCTGCATTCCGGATTCGACCTCGCTCACGCGGACGCCGTGCAGGGCGAGCGCCGTGCGCATCCCGGCGCCGGCCGCCTCGAGCGAGTGTTCGAAGCTCTGCACCTCGCGCACGCGCACGCTCCGCCCGCCGGGCTCGAGGACGAGCTCGGCGCCTTTGCGCACCTCGCCGCTCCACGCGGTTCCGGTGACGATCGTGCCGATCCCGCTTTTCGTCCACACCCGGTCGACGGGCAGGCGGAAGAAATCGGAGGACTCGCGCTCCTTCAGGGCGAGGGCCTGGGCCTTGAGCGTCGCCTTCAGCTCGGCGAGCCCCGCTCCCGTCACGGCGGACGTCCGGATGACCGGAGCGTTCTCGAAGGCGCTCCCCTTGACGAGGTCCCGTATCTCCGCCTCGACGAGGCCGATGAGCTCCTCGTCCGCGAGATCGATCTTCGTGATCGCGATCACGGCGCCCTTCACGCCGAGGAGGCGGAGCACCTCGAAGTGCTCTTCCGTCTGCGGCATGACCCCTTCGTCGGCGGCGACGACGAGGAGCGCGAGATCGACGCCGACGGCGCCGGATACCATCGTCTTGACGAAGCGCTCGTGCCCGGGGACGTCCACGACCCCCGCGACGACGCCGTCGCCGAGATCGAGCGGCGCGAAGCCGAGCACGATCGAGATGCCGCGCTCCTTCTCCTCCTTGAGGCGGTCCGTGTCGCGGCCCGTGAGCGCCTTGACGATCTCCGTTTTTCCGTGATCGACGTGCCCCGATGTGCCTATGATGAGGTTGCGCACGTGGTCTCTTCCCCCGCGCGGCGGCGGCTCCCTCCGCCGCGGCGGCCGGTCATTCCCTGACCCTCTCTATCGCCGCGCCGATCGAGCGCAGCTTCTCCTCGATCCGCTCGTACCCGCGATCGATGTGGTAGACGCGGAGAATCGTCGTCTCCCCTTCCGCGGCGAGCCCCGCGAGAATGAGGGCCGAGCTCGCGCGGATGTCGGTCGCCATCACGGGCGCCCCCTCGAGCCGATCGACGCCGGTGATGACCGCGACGTTTCCGTCGCGCGCGATCTTCGCGCCGAAGCGGCAAAGCTCCGGCACATGGGTGAAGCGGTCGGGATACACGCGGTCGACGATGGTGCTCGTCCCGCGCGCGACCGAGAGCGCCGCCATGATCTGGGCCTGCATATCGGTCGGGAACGAGGGATAGAATCCCGTCTCGACGTTCGCCGGCTCGAGCCGCGCCGGGCCCGTCACGGTCAGGGAGCCGCCCGCGACGCCGATCCGGGCGCCGCATTCCTCGAGCTTCGCGACGACGGCGCCGAGATGCGCCGGCTCGCAGTCCGCGATCTCGATGCGCCCGCCCGTTATCGCGGCCGCCGCCGCGAAGGTGCCGGCCTCGATCCGGTCGGGGATCACGCGGTGGGTGTAGGGGGCGATTGCGGCGACCCCGTCTATCGTGACGCGCGAGGTCCCTTCCCCCTCGATCCTCGCGCCGCCCGACCTGAGGGCCCGGGCGAGCTCGGTGATCTCGGGCTCGCGCGCGGCGTTCTCGATCACGGTCCTTCCCTCCGCGAGGACCCCCGCCATGATGATGTTGACGGTCGCCCCGACCGACGGGATCGTGAGCGTGACCTCGGCGCCCTTGAGCTTGCCGGCCTCGGCGTTGATGTAGCCGTGCTCGATCGTGATCTCGGCGCCGAGGGCGGTCAGGCCCTTGAGGTGCAGATCGACGGGGCGCGGCCCCCACGCGCAGCCGCCCGGCATCGACACCCGCGCCCTTCCGAAGCGCGCGACGAGCGGCCCGAACGCGTATATCGAGGCCCGCATCGTGCGCACGAGATCGTATGGCGCTTCGAACGACGTGATGCGCGAGGCGTCGATCTCGAGCCTTCCTCCCTCGAGGGACGAGCTCGCCCCGAAGCCCTCGAGAAGCTGCATCATCGTGCGCGTATCCCTGAGATCGGGGACGTTCTCGAGCGTGCACGTCCCTCCGGTGAGCATCGAGGCCGCCATGAGCGGAAGCACCGCGTTCTTCGCGCCGCTCACGGCGACGCGTCCGTCGAGCCTGCACGGTCCCTTGATGCGAAAGCTATCCATCTGTGCCGCCCCCCGCGTCCGGCGTAAAGGCCGTCACCATCCGTTCGAGTCCGTTGTAATCCTTGCGCACCCCTATGCGCTCGAGCCCGGCCCCGGCGCAGATCCCCCGCACCGCCTCCCCCTGAGCGTGACCGATCTCGAACGCGACGAGACCGCCCGGGCGCACGAGGCGCGCCGCCTCGCGCGCGAGCACGGGATAGAAATCGATTCCCTCCGCGCCGCCGTCGAGCGCGCGCCGCTCCTCGAAGCGCGAGACCTCCGCCTCGAGCCCCGCGATGGCCGCGGTCGGAACGTACGGGGGATTGGCGACGAAGAGGTCGAACGACCGCTCCCCGTCGAGCGCGTCGAGCCCGTCCGCGACCGAGAGCTCCATGCGAGCGGCGACGCCCAAGGCCTCGAAATTCTCCCGCGCCAGGACGACCGCGTCCGCGGACACGTCGATCGCGCGCCCCCGCCAGAGCGGGTGCCGGCGGCAGAGGCTCCCCGAGATGACACCCGAGCCGACGCCGAATTCGACGAACGCGGCGTCGCTCGCCTCCCCCGCGAGCTCCTCGATCCATTCGACGAGGAGCTCCGTCTCCGGCCTCGGGATAAAGACCCCCTCGCGAACCTTGAACGGGAGCGACAGGAATTCGATCTCGCCGAGAATGTACTGGAGCGGGTAATGCGTCGCGCGCACCTTGAGATCCTCACGATACGGCTCGAGCACGTCGCTCGCGAGCTCCTGATCGAAGCGGAGGTAGAGATCGAGGCGGGAGCATCCGAGACGCTTCGCGAGCATGTGCTCGGCGCTCAGCCGCGCCGACTCCACGCCGTGCCGCGAGAGGTAGCCCTCCGCGAGCCGCAGCGTCTCGAGAACCTTCATGCACTTGGCGGGCGTCGTTCGCGTCATGTCAGGCGCCTCCCGCGCGGTTTCCGGCCTCCATCTCGCGCTTGAGGAGCTCCTCGCGATTGGCGAGCGAGAGCCCCTCGATGATCTCCCCCAGATCGCCGTCGAGGACGCCTTTCAGATTGTACACGGTCAGCCCGATCCGGTGATCGGTGACCCTTCCCTGGGGGAAGTTGTACGTGCGGATCTTGTCGCTCCGGTCCCCGGAGCCGATCATGCCCCGCCGCGCCTCGGCGATCTTTTCCGCCTGCTCGCTCCGCGCCTTCTCGAGGAGACGGGCCATGAGCACCTTGAGCGCCTTCGCGCGATTCTTGTGCTGGGATTTCTCGTCCTGGCACTGGACGACCATACCGGTCGGAATGTGGGTGATCCGCACCGCCGAATCGGTCGTGTTGACCGACTGCCCGCCGGGCCCGCGCGAACGGAACACGTCGACCCGCAGATCCTTCGGGTCGATCTGGATGTCGACCTCCGCCGCCTCGGGAAGCACCGCCACCGACACGGCCGAGGTGTGGATGCGGCCCCCCGCCTCCGTCACGGGCACCCGCTGCACGCGGTGCACGCCGCTCTCGAACTTGAGTTTTCCGAAGGCGTTCTCGCCCGTCACGAGGAAGATGAGCTCCTTGTAGCCGCCGATCTCCGTCGGGCTGCTCGAGAGATTCTCGATCTTCCAGTTCTGCCGCTCGGCGTAGAGCCGGTACATGCGCGCGAGATCGGCGGCGAAGAGCGCCGCCTCGTCCCCTCCCGTTCCGGCCCGTATCTCGAACACCGTGTTGCGGGAGTCGTCCGGGTCGCGGGGCAGGAGCAACACCTTTATGTTCTCCTCCTCCGCGCGCATCTGCTTCTCGATCTCGCCCATCTCGGAGCGGGCGATCTCGACGAGCTCGCGATCGTTCCCCTCGTCGACCGCCGCGCGGTCCTCCGTGTAGCGCCTCTCGAGGTCGAGGTACCGCCGGATCGCGAGCACCGCCTTCTCGAGCTCGCTCCGCTCGCGCCCGAGCTTTCGATAGAGGTCGCGGTTTCTGATGTTTTCGCTCCTCGAGAGCTCCTCACCGAGCTGATCGAAGCGCTTCAGAACGTTCTCGTACCGGGCCTTCGACTCCATCGATCCTCCGTCCGCCTACCCCGCGGAAACGGCGGCGCGACGGCTCGCGCGCGTATCCGGAGGCACGACGGTACTGTAATGAATGCGTCCCTAGGATTCCACTGTTTTGTCGGCGATGCAGGCGTTGAGGGCGGCGATAGCGACCTCGAGCTGGTCGAGCGACGGCTCCTTCGTCGTGAGCTTCTGGAGAAAGAGACCGGGGGCCACGAGAAACGCCACGTACGGCCGCACGCGGGGATCCGCGGACAGCTTCAGGATCTCGTACGAAACCCCGCCGATGACGGGGATGAAGGCGAAGCGGATCAGCTTGGTTTCGACGTTGTGCGGCCGCCCGAGGATCATGAAGATAACGATGCTCACAACGACGACGAGGAGGAGAAAGCTCGTCGAGCACCGCGCGTGGAGCGTCGAGTAGGCCCCGACGTTCTCGGGGGTGGCCGTTCCCTCCTCCTCGAAGGCGGCGATCGTCTTGTGCTCGGCGCCGTGGTACTCGAATATCCTCCGCATCTCCTTCCAGCGCGTGATGAGCACGATGTAGAGAATGAGGAAGACGAGGCGGATGATGCCGTCGACGAGGTTGAAGAGCACGCCCTGGGTGAGCCCGGTCAATTCCGTGATCAGGAGCGGGAGGTAGAAGAACAGCCCGAAGCCGAGCGCGAAGGCCGCGACGATCGTGATGGCGATATGGAAGGACGAGAGCCCCCCGCCGCTCTTCTTCTTCTCGCCGGAGTCCGCCGACGGCGCCGGCACAACCGCCTTATCGGCGGAGAAGGAGAGCGCCTTGATCGCGATGACGAACGTCTCGACGAACGCGACGGCTCCACGGATGATCGGGATGTTGAGAATGCGGTAGCGCCTCGTGAGGCTCGTGAAGGGCTCTTTCTCGACGACGATCTCGCCGCCCGGGGTCCGCACGGCGGTCGCGATGCAGACCGGGGAACGCATCATCACGCCCTCGATGACGGCCTGGCCCCCCACCTGAAGGCGTTTTCTCGCTTCCTTTTCGGACATGGACCCCTCAATGAGAGACGGCTGAGGGTCGCAAGGCGAGTGTTACTTCCCCGCGTCCTTGTCGCTCTTTTTCTTGCGGTAGTCGCCGTATTTCCGCTGGAAACGCTCGACGCGGCCGGCGGTGTCGATGAGCTTCTGCTTGCCCGTGAAGAACGGATGGCACCGCGAGCAGATTTCCACGTGAATGTCCTGCGCCGTGGAGGATGTTTCGATCACGTTCCCGCAGATGCAGGTGATCTTGGTCTTTTTGTATTCGGGGTGTATTTCCTTTTTCATCACCGACTCCCTGTTTATCGACGTCTCGCGCGCGCGGAAAACCTGCGCTTCGGTATAGTATATCACAGAAAGCCTGCTAAATGTAATAACGGAAGGTCGAAACTGCAAACGGAATTTTGCGGGTGTCTCCTGAAGGTTTCGCGCGCGCCCGGGTCCCGGAAGCGCCTACGCGTTCATCGACTGGAGGAACTTCGCGTTTGATTTCGTCTTCGACATCTTCTCGAGGAGAAACTCCATCGCCTCGACGACGTTCTTGTCGCTCAAGAACTTACGCAGGATGTAGACCTTGCTGAGGACCTTCTCCGGCAGCAGGAGCTCCTCTTTTCTCGTTCCCGAGCGGAATATGTCGATCGCCGGGAACACGCGCTTGTCGGCGAGACGCCGGTCGAGGACGATTTCGAGGTTTCCCGTTCCCTTGAACTCCTCGAAGATGACCTCGTCCATGCGGCTTCCCGTCTCGACGAGGGCCGTCGCGATGATCGTGAGGCTCCCCTCCTCCTCGGTGTTGCGCGCCGCGCCGAAGAAGCGCTTCGGACGCTGGAGGGCGTTCGAATCGACGCCTCCCGAGAGAATCTTGCCCGAGTGGGGCACGACCGCGTTGTGCGCCCGCGCGAGCCGCGTGAGGCTGTCGAGGAGAATGACGACGTCCTTGCCGTGCTCGACGAGACGCTTTGCCTTCTCGATGACCATGTCGGCCACCTGCACGTGGCGGTCGGCGGGCTCGTCGAACGTGGAGCTGATCACTTCGCCCTTCACGGTTCGCTCCATGTCGGTGACCTCCTCGGGCCGCTCGTCGATGAGGAGCACGATGAGGTAGATCTCGGGGTGATTCGCCGTGATCGAGTTCGCGATCTTCTGCAGGATGATGGTCTTCCCGGCCCGGGGCGGCGAGACGATGAGACCGCGCTGCCCCTTGCCGATCGGGGTCAGGAGGTTCATGAGGCGCGTCGACAGATCGTCCGGGTTGTTCTCGATGTTGATGAGTTCGTTCGGGTAGAGCGGGGTGAGGTTGTCGAAGAGCGTTTTCTTCTTGATCTCCTCGGGATGCTCGCCGTCGACCATCTCCACCTTGAGGAGGGCGAAGTACCGCTCGGATTCCTTCGGGGCGCGGACCTGCCCGGAAACGGTGTCTCCGGTCCGCAGATCGAATTTCTTGATCTGCGAGGGGGACACGTAGATGTCGTCGGGGCCCGGCAGGTAGTTGTACGTCGAAGAGCGGAGGAATCCATACCCCTCGGGCAAGACCTGGAGAACGCCCTCGGCGAATATGAGGCCGTTCTGTTGAGCCTGCGCCTCGAGAATCTTGAATATGATCTCCTGCTTCCGCAGACTCGAGAGCCCCTCGACGTTGAGCGTCGAGGCGACGTCGATGAGCTCCTCGATCTTTTTGGATTTCAGTTCCGCAATATCCATCACGGCCAGACCACTCCTTTGTCATTGATTAAACCGGCCAGAGCCTCGAACTCGGACAGCATCGAACTGGCTTGGAGAAAAACGAACAGTGAGTTTGGGCTGATTGCTATGTTCAGGCCCTTCCAAGATAGCTGAAATCGTCTCCCTTTGTCAAGGATTATGGGATTGCGTATCCCGATTCTCTCATATCGCAAAAACCGTTCCAAAAACCAGGCCGAGCGCGCGGAGGGGAAGGGGCCGGGCCGCGGGGCCCGGCCCTCTCGGAACAAACCTTACTGCGAGAGCTCCTGGAACTTCTTGGCTGCCTCTTCGGCTTTGAGCTTCATGCCCTTCTTGCTGTACGCGAGGCTGAGAATTCTCCATCCATTCGGATCATCCGCGTTCTTTTCGGTGTATTTCTGTCCCTGCAGGACCGCGTCATCGTACATCTCGCAACTGTAGTACGCGAGCAGGATGCCGTAGTTGCCCTGCTTGTTCTCCTGGTCGAGCTCGAGCGCGGCGAGGTACATCTCGATCGCCTTGGGGCAATTCTTCCCGTTGAAGTAAACGGCGCCGAGATTGTAGTACGACTCGAAATCTTCCGCGTTGGCCTTTTTCCGCGCATCCATCGCCATCTGGAGGAACGTGGCACCCGTTGCCCAATCCCGCTTGGCGAGATACGTGTTCGCGGCGCGCTCGACGTCCTCGAAGGTCGCCGGGTCGACGAGGAGGAGCTTCTCGAAGATCTTCTGCGCGTCGTCGCTCATCCCGCGCTTGACCATGATCGCTCCGCTGAGCGTCAACACGTTCGCGTACGATTCGTCCTTGTCGGTCGTCTTCGCCAGCAGCGTATCGACCGTTTCGTACGCCTTCGGAAGGTAGGTGGTATCGTTCTGCGCCAGGCTGTAGTACACCTTCGCGAGGTTCAGCCAGCCCTTGACCTGTCGCGGATCGGCCTGGGTCGTGAGCTCGAATTCATGCGCCCCGCCGGCGAGGTTCTCCGCCTGAACTTCACTCAGACCGTTGTTGAAGTGCTTCGCCCAGTTGGACTTGATGTCGGTCTCGCAGTCCGCGGCTTTGCTGGGATTGAGCTTCGCCGCCGTCTTGAACTCGGTGTACGCGTTGGCCATGTCCCCCGTGTAGCTGTACGAGACGCCGAGCTGGAAGTGCGCCTCGGCATCCTTCGGGTTCTTCTCGAGCGCCTTCTTCGACATCTCGATCGCCTTGTCGTACTGGCCATGCTCGTTGTGAAGCACTGCACTCGTCGTCTCGACGCTCTTGCACCCGTATATGGCGAAGAGCGAGACGACGACGATCGCGACAATCGCCGTACTCTTTCTCATCTTCTCGATGCCTCCTTCCGAATCTATTCGCCGGTGAACCTCTATGCGCTCCGGGGACTCAGGCGGTGGGAATGCTTCCTGGCTGTGCCCGGGGGATTCCTCCTGGAAAACGCAGTGCGTGATCAAGCAATCTTGATCCTCATGAGGCGGTGATACCTTTTGAGCAAAACTACCAAGCGCCGCGCGCGGTGTCAAGCACTATCAAGCTATGAAAGCTCGATGGGATCGACGTCCCACTGGAGGTCGACCTGCTTCATTCCCGCGAGCGATTCGCGCGCCGAGCGCAGCAGGTTCAGCCTGAGCCCGTCGTCGAGGAGCCCCCTCACGAGAATCTGGAGCCGGTGCCTTCCCCGGAGCCGTTCGATGAGCGCGGGGGTCGGCCCGAGAATCCCCGCGGAGACTCCTCCGGTCGTCTTCTCGAGCGCGCCGGCGACGAGCTCCGCGGCGCGGCCGGCCTGCTCCCGCGAACGCGACGAGACGGTGAAGAGCATGAGAGAACCGGCCGGCGGATACCCGAGCGTCTCGCGCATCTCGAGCTCCCTCGCGGCGAATCCCTCGTAGTCGTGGCGCACGAGGTACTGATAGATGAAATGATCGGGGGCGTAGGTCTGGATCAGGACCGTGCCCCCCTTTTCCCCCCGCCCCGTCCTCCCCGCCGCCTGGAAGAGCAGGCGGAAGGTCTTTTCCGCCGCGCGAAAATCGGGGAACTGGAGCCCCCGGTCCGCCGTGAGCACGCCGATGAGCGTCACGTTCGGGTAATGGTGCCCCTTGGCCACCATCTGCGTGCCGAGGAGCACGTCCCGCTCGCCGGTCGCGAAGGTCTCGAGCACGGCGAGGTGCCCGGCCCGGCCCGCGGTCGTATCGAGATCCATCCGGGCCACCTTCACCCCGGGCAGAAGATTCATGAGCTCCATCTCGACGCGCTCCGTGCCGACGCCCCGGTGGACGATCTTGTACTCGCCGCAGCGCGGGCAGGCGTCGGGAACGTCCTCCCTGAATCCGCAGTAATGACAGAGGAGCTTCTGCCCGCGGCTGTGGAACGTGAGCGAGATCGAGCAGTTGGGGCACCGCTCGATCCAGCCGCAGCCGCGGCACTGGACGAAGTTCGCGTGGCCGCGCCGGTTGATGAGAATGACCGCCTGCTCCCGCCTCGCGATGCAGGATTCGAGAGCGCGGAGCAGCTCCTCGGAGAAGATCTCGTAGCGCTTCCGCATGTCGACGATCTCGACGCGCGGCATCTCGAGCCCCCCCGGCCTCGCGCGCAGCTTGAGGTACGCGGTGCGCCCCTTGCGCGCCGCGTCGTAGGCCTCGAGCGACGGGGTCGCCGAGCCGAGAAGGAGCACGGCGCCCTCGCGACGCGCCCTGAACCGGGCGGCCTGCACCGCGTTGTAGCGCGGCTTGTCCTCCTGCTTGAACGAGGAGTCCTGCTCCTCGTCGACGACGATGATTCCGAGACGCTCGAGCGGCACGAAGACGGCGGAGCGGGCGCCGATCACGATGCGGATCTCGCCGCTGCGGGCGCCCCGCCAGAGCGCGGCGCGCTGCGCCCCCGTGAGGCGGCTGTGGAGCACGGCGACCGCGGCGCCGAATCGCCGCCTGAACCGCGCCGTCGTCTGCGGGATGAGCGCGATCTCGGGGATGAGAACGAGGGCGCTCTTTCCCGTCGCGAGCGCCTCGTCGATGCACCGGAGATACACTTCGGTTTTGCCGCTGCCCGTGACGCCGTGGAGGAGAAACGTCCCGCCCGCGCCCGTGGCGAGCGCGCCCCTGACGGCGTCGAAGGCCGCCTGCTGATCCGCGTTGAGCGTCGGGTATTCGATCTCGGGAGGAAATCTGTCTTCGGTCTCGTCCCCGCCCCCCGGGCGCTCCTTCCCCCGTATGCTCGCCGGAAGGACGGCCCTGAGGACCTCGCCGAGGGGATGGAGATAGTAACCGGACATCCAGCGCGCGAGGTCGAGAAGCGCCCCGGTCAGGAGCGGCTCCTCGTCGACGAGCCCCGCGAGATCCCTGATCCTGACCGCGCCCGGAATCCTGCCCCGCTCCGCGATGGCGTAGCCGGTGACGCGCCGCGGCCCGAAGGGCACGAGCACGCGCGCACCCGGCTTCACGCGGCCGCGCAGCGCCTCGGGGATAGCGTACGTGAAGAGTTTGTCGACTGGAAACGGAACGGCGACGTCGATGAGCGTGGCGGCTTTCTTTGGGGCTCCCATGCGAGACACAATACGGGAGCCCACACCTCCCCGCAACCCAAAACCGCTACTTCTTGGGGCACGACAGAAGCTGATGGATCCGCTCGACGAGCCTGTTCGGGCTGAAGGGTTTCACGATGTAATCGGTCGCGCCGACTTCCATCCCGAGCCGCCTGTCGATGTCCCGCCCCTTCGCCGTGAGCAGCACGACGGGGATGTTCTTCGTGAGCGGGTTCGCCTTGAGGATGCGGCACGCCTCGTAGCCGTCGATCTTCGGCATCATGATGTCGAGAATGATGAGGTCGGGCTGCTCGCGCCGCGCCTTCTCGATCGCCTCTTCGCCGTTCTGCGCGCTGATCACCTCGAACCCCTCCGCCCCGATGGAGAACTCGAGAATCTGCGTGATGTTCACCTCGTCGTCGACGACCAGTATCTTCCCCTTCTTCATCGGACTTCCTCCTTGACGGTTTCCTTCTGAATCGTTTCAAGTTTCTTCTTTCGTTCGCCGCGCTCGCGCTCCAGCTCCTTCTCGAAC
Source organism: Candidatus Krumholzibacteriaceae bacterium (assembly GCA_050015715.1). GTDB lineage: Bacteria > Krumholzibacteriota > Krumholzibacteriia > Krumholzibacteriales > Krumholzibacteriaceae > SSS58A. Next base: position 2,119 of record JBEKAW010000005.1, on the reverse strand, counting down.
GCCTCCAGCACCAGCTCGTGCTTGTCGTCGCGCGCCCCGAGGATGTCGAGCGCGTCGACGAAGGCCCTCACGACGATCGGATCGAAGCGCGTGCCGGCGCCCCGCTCGATCTCGGCGCGCGCCTCGGCGATCGAATAGATGCGCCGGTACGGCCCTTCGCTCATGAGCGCGCGGAAGGCGTCGACGACGCTCACGATGCGCGCCTCGACGGGGATCTCGACGCCGGCGAGCCCGTCGGGGTAGCCGCTCCCGTCGTAGTGTTCGTGGTGGCTCCGGATCATCTTCGTGATCCGGTCCTCGAGACCCATCGGGGACGTGAGCGCGAAGCCTATGTTCGGGTGCTCGCGGAGCACCTCGCGCTCCTTCGCCGTGAGCTCCTCCTTCTTGACGCGGATGTGCCGCGGAATGCGCATGAGCCCGAGGTCGTAGAGGTTCATCCCGAGCCGGAGCGCCGTGAGCGAGCGCTCGTCGAGAGAGAGCTTTTTCCCGACCGTCAAGGCGATCAGGGTGAGATTGAGGAGACTTCTGCCCCCCCACGCCTCGCGCATGTCGAGGCTCGCCCTCATCGCCTCCTTGAGCTTCTCGAAGTTCGTCGAGACCTTCTCGTACGCGTCGAGCTTCTTGAGCATGCCGATGATGATGACGCCGAGCGATTCGAGGAGCTCCCGGTCGGCGCGGGTGAACTCCCGTCCTTCGACGTGATCGCTCACGTTGAGGACACCGACGATCTTGCCCCCGTCCTTGAGCGGCGCTGAGATGAACGAGCGCGTCCCGTAGAAGAGCGTGTTGTTCGCGCGCCCGTACTCGATATCGCTCTCGATGTCGAAGACATGGAGGGGCTCGCCGGTCTGCGCGACCTTGCCGGCGATCCGGTCCCCGATCTCGAGCCGCGTATTCTGCACGAACTCCGCATCGAGCCCCTTCGCGGCGACGATCCTGAGGATCTGCTGGTCGGGCTCGAGGAACATGATCGAGGCCTTGCGCGCCTGGAGAAACTCCGAGAGCATCTCGACGAGCAGCGTGAGGTAGCGGTCGCGCTCGAACCGCCGCGAGCCGATGAATCCGGCGGCGACGGCCTGCCGGACGACGATGTCCTTTATCGGCAGCAGCACGACGAACTTCGCGCCCGAATCCTTGACGTTCTCGACCCAGATCTTGCCGTCGTGCCAGTCGACGATGTTCTTGCAGATCGCCAGGCCGAGGCCGGACCCGCCGTGCTCCCGCGTATTGCTCCCGTCGACCTGGTAGAAACGCTCGAAGATCTTCTCGAGCTGGTCCTCGGGGATTCCCTTCCCGGTGTCCTGCACGACGATGCGCGCCGCGGAGGCCTCCTCCTCGAGCGTGACGGTCACCTTGCCGCCGGGAGGCGTGAACTTGACGGCGTTCGACATGAGATTCTGGAGAAGCTGGGTAACGAGCTCCTGATCCGCCTCGAGGCGGCACGGATGCCGCGGCAGCCGGAGCTCCGTGTCGATCGAGCCCGCGAGGAACTTGGCCCGAAGCGACGCATGGACCTCCTCGATCACCCGGTTGAGATTGCAGGAGGTCCTCTCGACCTTGAGGTGTCCCGTTTCCATGCGGGAAAAATTGAGAATGTTGTCGACGAGCCTGATGATCCGCTCGGTCTCCTCGTTCATGACGCGGAGAAAATCGTGGAGCGTCTCGCGCTTGATCGAATCGACGTTGTCGAGGAGCGTCTCCGTGTACGCCTTGACGGACGTGAGCGGCGTGCGGAGCTCGTGCGAGACGACCGACAGGAAATTGGACTTGAGCTGGTTGACGCTGTCGAGCTCCTCCTTGCAGACCGCGAGCTCGCGTTCCTTTTCGCGGAGCTGCTCCCGCGTCCGGTCGTGATGGAGGGCCAGCAGCACGCGGTCCCTGAAGATGTCGAGCAGCGGCGCGACGCGCGCGCCGGGCGCGCCGTCGAAGAACGCCAGCGTGAAGAAGCCGACGAGGACGCCGTCCTGCTCGATGCCGGCGATGAGCGCCTTCTTGTCCGGCCACTCTATGCAGCGCGGCACGGGGCTCTCCGCCGTCCCCTGCGCCGTCTCGTTTCCGACGATGAAGCCGCCGCCGAACGGCTCCCCGTTCCGGAAGAGATCGAGGAGCCGGGATCTCC
>JBEKAW010000004.1:0-22238 GCA_050015715.1 Candidatus Krumholzibacteriaceae bacterium | reverse complement strand
AACGTACACCGCGGCGACGCGGAAGTTCCGAATGAAAGTATATGCCCAGCGGCGACGCGAGAATTCCGTGAAAGGGCGCTCGTGTAGCGGTACCTATCGGCGCCTCGTTCGAATAACACCAGGAGGACTTGAAACGGATTGAGGCGGCCGCAGATTGCGACTGCCTCGACCTCGTGCACCTTGACCGATAAGCCGAACACCTACCTCAAAAGCACCATCTTGTGCGTGAGCGTCTTCTCGTGCGTCGCGAGCCGGCAGAAATAGACGCCCGATCTCACCTGCGCGCCGCCCGCGTTCGCGCCCTTCCACTCGGCCGCATGCGAGCCTCTCTGCTGCTGCGCATCCACGAGCGTGGCGACGAGCTTTCCCGAGGCGTCGAACACCTGGAGCCGCACGCGGTCCGCGCCCGGCAGGTAGTACCTGATCGTCGTCGCCGGGTTGAACGGATTCGGGAAGTTCTGATAGAGCGTGAGCGGGAGCTCAGGCGTCTTGATCGTTTCGGTCTCGAAGAGCACATGCGTCGTGCCGGCCGCGACGCTCGCGACCCGGTAACGGTAGCTTTCTCCTCCAGCCACGCTTCCATCGACGAACGTAAACGCGAGCCCCGAGCGCGACACCTGCGCCGCGGGGATCTCGATGAAATCGGCGCCGGGGCCATCCGCGCGATAGACGTTGAAGCGCACGCCCTCGTCATAGACGGACAGCGTCCACGTGAGCTCGACCGAGGCCTGTTTCAGCGCGGCCGTGAAGCCCTTGAGGAGCGTCGCCACGGGGTCCATGTTGTTCACCGAGTAGCCTGAGTCGGGGCAGGAGGTGAAATACCGAACGGGGCCTCCCATCATCGGCCGGGCCTTCGTGAGAACCCTGAAAACCGACCAGTACACTCCTTGGCTCTCGGTGGAATCCGCAAGCGTGGCGATTTCAACTGAATACCTGTGATGACCATCCTCGGGGATTGTAGTGATGAAGGTCCACCCGCCCGGATCTCTCCGGTAGACGTCGTATTGGATGAACGGGTCACGGGGGACTTCAGCGGGTGGGTATATCACGTTCTCGAATTCGAAGAGGACGAGCTTCCCCTGATCGCCAGGCACGTCCGTGACCCTCAGATGATTGGCGGTGTAGTCTTCTATCGCGTCCGACCACTCGGTATTGTCCGTCTCGTTCGATTCCGGCATGAGGCCGAGGGGGTCGAGAGTCACAATCACCTCGTTCACGATCCTCGAAGTGTCGGGCCACGCATAGGTATAATGCAGGGAACGGGTCGCCCCGGCGGCGAGGCCGTCGAGGTGATAATGCCCGAGCGGCGCGTCGTGGGTAAGCCCCTTTATGTCAGCACTCCAAACGATGTCGAGATCGAACGGCCCCGCCTGGCCGACACCTGTGTTCTCGATCTGAAAGGTGACATCGAGCAGGTTGCCGCACGGGTCCTTAAAAGGGGGAACGATGATCTTCGAAGAAACGGTGAGGTTGGGGAGGTCCCCGAAGCCTTTCGTCGAATTGCCGACCGATCCCTGCAAATCGACGATATGGCGCGCTTCGAGAAGGTACGGCCTCCCTGAGAGAATCGGGGCGCCGAGGGCGAGATGAACCGAGACAGAATCGGATTGATACGCCGCCGATAGAATCGGCACGGTCGCCGACTCGGTTGACTTGTCGTAAAGCGTGTAATTGGCGATGCTGCCTGCCGACAGCGGGGTCGCCTTCTCGCTGAACACTACGTTCAGATTCTGCGCGTCGATCTTCGTGACGCTCATAATGAACGGTATGTCGAAATTCGAAGTGCAGAAGTTGAAGCACAGGTTCGTGAGCTTATGGAGAGGGCTGATCGGATTGCCCAGGCTGCAATCAGAGGCCACTATCTGCGCGTTGTACTGATCATGCACGAGGACCGCCCAGCCCGGATCCTGATTCATCACCCAGATGGTCTGATGCATCGGCCACTGCCAGCCCGACTGGCAGTCACGATAGGCGATCGAGACGCCGTCGTGCGGATTGCCGATGTACAGGCCCACGTCGCCGTTCATTGTAATCGTGGAAGGAGCCACATTACCCGGGTATTGAATCGCGAATTCAACCGCGTTCAGTCCATTCGGCGTCGTCGGCCTGGCCCAAACGTACATCTCGACCTGATAGAAACCGGTGCCCGAGACGCAGCACGTGTCGCGGTTTGCGTCGGCGTAGAGGCCGATCTGGCCGATCGGCGCCTGCGCAAGACCGGCCGGTGCGAACACGCAGAGCAGAACGACAAAGAGCAGCAGATGCTTCACGGTCTTCCCCCCTGAGTGAGATCCTGAAATTCGTATCTATTTTTCCGAGATGGCCGCTTGGATACCTTACCAATTATAATACTATCATCGGCAGAGACGGAAATCAACTGCAATAGAACCTGTGCCGCCCCGTCCTTAATTTCACCGTCCCGCGGAACCATTCCCGCCGCATTCCGTATAATGAACTGACCCCGCTTCACCATGGACCGCATCCGAAGGACGGACACAATGCGAAGAGACCAGAGCCACCGCTGGCCGATATGGGGATGTTCTGTTGCGCTGATCACCTTGCTTGCGACCGGTTCCGCGATACGCGCGGATGACGCATACGCCCCGGTATATCACCCGGAGATCAAGGTCACCCGGGCCGCGGGCCCGATAAAGATCGACGGGGACCTGAACGATCCCGGCTGGCGCGGCGCGGCCAAGGCCTCGAACTTTGCGGAGTATCGGCCCGGCAATCAGACAAAGCCGGCCGTCAACACCGAGGCGTACATCACGTACGACGACGAGAATCTCTACGTCGCCTTCAAATGCTACGACAATCCGAAAGACATCCGGGCGACCTTCTGCGAGCGGGACAAGATCTGGAACGACGACGTCGTGTTTCTCTGCCTCGACCCGTACGGCGAGGCCACCCGCGGCTACGAGATCGCTGTGAATCCCTATGGGATTCAGGGAGACATTCTGTTTGCGACGACCACGGGCGAGGACGCGACCTACGACATGATCTACACGACGGCGAGCAAGATCGTCGACGACGGATGGGTCGCCGAGATGGCGATACCGTTCTCGAGCCTGCGCTTTCCCGACAAGAGCGAGCAGCCGTGGAAGATCAACTTCTGGCGCAACCGCCCGCGCGAGTCGAACTACGCGTATTCATGGGCGGCGTACAACCGCGACGAGAACTGCTGGGCCTGCCAGTGGGGAACCGTCACCGGCATAACCGGCATCAAGCCGAGCAAGGGCTTCGATCTCCTGCCATCGGTCGTCGCGCACGAGTCGGGCTCTCTCGGCGACAACGGGCGGCTGGAGAACGGCGACGTCAAAGGGGACTTCGGGATCGGCGCCTCCTACGACATCTCGTCCGAGCTCAAGGCCGAGGCGACCGTCAATCCCGACTTCAGCCAGGTAGAATCCGACGTCGCGCAGATCGACGTGAACTCGACGTTCGCCCTCTTCTATCCCGAGAAGCGGCCGTTCTTCCAGGAAGGGAACGACCTCTTCAACACGACGTACTTCACGGCCGTCTACACGAGGTCGATAAACGATCCGCAGGTCGCGGGGAAGGGGACGTGGCGCAGCGGCCCCAACAGCCTCGCGTTTCTCACGGGTCGCGACGATCACTCGGTCATCATTCTCCCGTTCGAGGAGCGGAGCGAGTTTGTCGAAAACGGGAAGAGCTATTCGAATCTGCTCAGATACAAGCGCGATCTCGGCAATGCGTCGATGCTCGGGCTCGTCGCGACCGACCGGCGCTTCGACGACGGCGGCTCGGGTTCGCTGGCGGGCGTGGACGGCCAGCTCCGCCTGTCGGCGAGCAACTCGTTCAGGTTTCAGGCGCTCGCCTCGCACACGGAGGAGGTCAACAACCTCGCGCTCGTGCCGGACAGCGCCTTCAACGCGACGCGCTTCGACGACGGGAAATACACCGCCGGCCTCGACGGGGAAAGGTACTGGGGGCGCGCTCTCTACGCGTGTCTCGACCGGTCCCTTGACAGCTACGAGCTCACCGCCTCCTACGGAGAAGAGAGCCCGACCTTCCGCGCCGACAACGGTTTCGAGCCCGCGAATGACCAGCGCGTCGGCGCCTACAACGCGTACTTCACCAAGCGCTTCGAGAAGAGCCCGTTCTTCGAGTACCTCCAGATGGGGACGAACGGCGCCATGAAATGGAACTTCGACGGCGTGAAGAAGGACGAGTACGCCTACCTCAGCGCCATCCTGCAGACCCGGGCCGCGCAGACGATGCTGCACATGCAGTACATGGCGAGCAACGAGCTCTTCCACGCGATCCAGTTCAACGGCATCTGGGCCGCGCATGTGTGCTTCAACACCCAGCCGAGCGGCAGGTTGATCCTCAGCGGCAATTTCAACTACGGGCACCGGATCGCGCGCTACGATCTGGTCATGGGGAAAGAGATCGACTACGGACTCTCGGCGGATATCAAGCCCATCGACCGCCTGCTCTTCTCGACTTCCTTAAGCCGCAGCCAGAGCGACGGTCTCGAGAGCGGCGAGAGGCTCTTCTCGCAGTCGGTCTTCTGGTCGCGCCTGTCGCTCCAGATCTCGCGCGAGCTCTCGATGCGGTTCATCGGGCAGTACAACGACCGCTACCGCACGTGGGACGTGGACCCCTTGATCACGTACCGGATCAACTCGCTCACGATGTTCTACGTGGGCTCCACGCACACCTACGAGGACTTCGACCAGGCGGAGAGCGGCCCCCGGGGCTGGACGCTCGCCGACAGGCAGTTCTTCATGAAGCTGCAGTACCTGTTCCAGATATAGCGGGGCACGATATCTAACGAGGCACGATGAAGACGATTCGCATGGAGGAAATGACCTGTCCCGCCATCAATGCGGCTCTCGCGCACGGGTACACGACCGCCGTCGTGGGCGTCGGTTCGACCGAACAGCACGGGCCTCACCTTCCCACGATGACCGATACGAGAATCGCCGAAGACGTTGCGCACCGAGTCGCCTCGAAACTGGGAGACGCCCTGCAGGCGAGGACAATCCCGGTTGGAATCTCCGGTCATCATCTCGCCTTCGGAGGCACGGTCTCGCTGCAGCCCGAAACGTTGAAGATGATCGTGCGAGATTACATAGAGAGTCTCATCACGTGCGGCTTCAAGCGAATCGTCTTCCTGCCGAGCCACGGCGGCAATTTCGGCACGGTCGAGCAGGCGATCGATGAATCGCGCGCGAAGCACCCGGACGTGAAGATCGTCGGCTACACGGATCTTCTCGGATTCGCGCATTTCCTGAATTCAGTATCCAATGAATTCGGCGTCACGGACGACGAGTCCGGCGCCCACGCGGGCGAGAACGAAGCTTCCATCATGATGGCGCTGGAGAACGACCTTGTCTTGACGGAGAAATTCGAGCCGGGCTACCTGGGCCCGACCACCGAGAAAGAGGTTCGCATCATCCTCGAGAAAGGGATGCCTGCCCTCACCGAGAACGGGATCATCGGCGACCCCCGGAAGGCGTCCGCGGAACACGGAGAGATCTACCTCGAGCGCCTCGCTGATTTCCTGGTTCAGGAGATCGCTAAACAATAACCTTCAATCTCACCTCAGAAGCACCATCTTGTGCGTGAGTGTCTTCTCGCGCGTCGCGAGCCGGCAGAAGTAGACACCCGATCTCACCTGCGCGCCGCTCGCGTTCATCCCTTTCCATTCAGCCGCGTAGGAGCCTCTCTGCTGGTCCGAGTCCACGAGCGTGGCGACGAGCTTGCCGGAGGCGTCGAACACCTGCAGCCGCACGTGACCGGCCGCCGGGAGATAGTAGCTGACCGTCGTAGCCGGGTTGAACGGGTTGGGGAAGTTCTGGTACAGCGTGAGCGGCAGCTCGGGCGCCTTGATCGACTCGGTTTCGAAGAGGACGTGGGCTCTGCCGGCCTCGATGTAGGCGACGCGGTAGCGGTAGCTCTCGCCTCCCGCGACGCCGCCGTCGACGAACGCGAATGAGAGACCGGTGCGCGAGACCTCTGCCCAGGGAATCGCGACGAAGTCGGCGCCCTCCGCGGCCCGGTAGACCGCGAAGCGATCACTCTCGTCGAACGTCGAGAGCGTCCACGTGAGCTCGATCGCGGCGTCCTTGGTGGCCGTCGAGAAGCCCTTGAGAAGGGTCGCCACGAAACCGGCGTTGTTCACGGAGCAACCGGAGTCGGGGCATGAGTAGAAGTACTCGTACGTTGTTGGATTGTCCAGCATTACCCGCTTCGCCGACGTGCGCACCTTGAAGACCGACCAATACGCGCCACCTTGGCCCGTCGAATCGGCCAGGGTCGGGACGTTGATGGAGTGCCTGTAGCTTCCATCCTCGGGAATGGTCCCGACGAGCGTCCATCCGCCCGGATCCCGCCGGAAGATGTCGTACTGCCCGAACGGATCGTACGACAAGCCCAGACCGGAGAAGGATACCGTGTCGAAATAGAGACGCACCATGTGACCGTCATCGCCGGGCACATCGGTGACCCTCAGGCGATGAGCCGAGTAGTCCTCAATAGAATTGGTTTGTTGGAAATTGTTTCCTTCGTTCGATTCCGGGATCGATCCACCCGCGTCGAGGTTGAGCAGCACCGAATTCACGACCTTCGACGTGTCGGGCCACGCGTACGTGTGCTCGTCCACGATGGTCGCCCCCGGCGCGAGGCCGTCATAGTGGTACCGCGCGAGAAAGACGTCGCGCGTGAGAGCCATCACGTCAGTCGTCCAGTACACGTCCAGATCGAAGGGGCCGGCCGTGCCCCTCCCCACGTTCTCTATCGTGTATGACACGACGAGGGAGTTATCGCATGGATGCTTGATGCTCGTTGCGCCGTGCCGCGCAAACTCAAGATCGGGCAGATCGCCGAACCCCTTGGTGGAAGTGCCCTGCAATCCTTGCAAGTTGAGGATGTTGCGCGCCTCGAGAAGGTAGGGTCTCTTCGCGAGGATGGAAGCGCCGAGAGCCAAGTGCACCGACATGCTGTCCGCCTGATACGTCGCCGAGAGAACCGGCAACGTATCCGATTCGGTCGACTTGTCGTAGAGCGTGTAGTTCGAGACGTTGGTCGCGGGTTCCCGCACCACCTTTTCGGCGAAGACGACGTTCAGATTCTGGGCGTCGATCTTCGTGACGTTCATGATGAACGGTGTCTTGAAATTCGTCGTGCAGAAATTGAAGCACAGGTTCGTGAGCGTCTCGAGACGCCCAATCGGGTTTCCGGTCTGGCACGTGCAGGCAATGATATCACTTACTCGCGGGTCGCGGACCACGACCGCCCAACTTAGATCCTCGTTGAGCACAAAGACGGTTTGGTGCAGCGCCCAGAACCAGTCGGTTTCGCACTCTTCGAAGGCCATTGAAATGCCGTCGCGCGGATTGCCGAGGTATACGCTCGCATCCTCGCTCACGGTCACGGTGCTCTCGATCACGTTCACCGGATACTGAATTGCGAACTCCACGGCACTGAGACCGATCGACGTCGTCGGTTTGGCCCAGACGTACATCTCGACCTGATACATGGCTGTTCCCGATACGCAGCAGCTCGCGTGGCTCGCGTCGGCGTAAAGGCCGATCTGGCCGATCGGCGTATCCGCGAAGACCGCAGGCGCGAGCGCGACGAGCGACGCGACAAGGAGCAGCAGGTGTTTCATCGCTTACCCCCACTTTTCGTGATTCCGAGATCTCTCACCATTTGATATTGGACGACCGCTTTCCTTCGTTGGTACTTCCACTCTAGTAGTCGGGAGGGAGGACGTCAAGCGGGTTCCTCGTCATCCGACTTGAATCCGATGCGGCGCTGGTCCGATGGCGCGGGAGACGCCATGAGGCGTTTGATGGCGTCGATAATCGCCACGATTTGCTCGTCGTGAGTCGACAGCCTTCGCTCGAGCTCTGCGAGCTTTTCGGCGAGCTCCTTGTGGGTGGCGAGGAACGCCCGCAGGCGAACGAATGTGCGCACGACAAAAACGCTCATCTCGACGGCGCGGGGAGTGTTGAGCACAGATGCGGCCATGATGGCGCCGTGCTCGGTGAAAGCTATGGGGAGGTAGCGTCGACCGCCGCGAGGGCCGTTTGAGGTCGCAAAATGCGACCTCAAAGCTGTAACTTCTTTGTTTGTAAGGTGAAACGAAAAGTCTCCCGGGAAGCGATCACGATTTCGCCTGACCTGCTCGTTCAGCCTTTTTGTCGTGACGCCGTACAGAGCCGCAAGATCAACGTCCAATATGACCTTCTCGCCTCGAATAAGCAAAATGGTCTGCTCGATTCGCTCGGTCGGGACAATTGATGAATGAGAATCTGCCCGCTTGCTGGATTTGATACCCATCCGCCACCACCTCCCCGTACATGTCGCTCCGCCGCGCCAATCCCGTTGGCTCGGCGCCTCGTCTTCCAGGCGCATTCTATGACACAGATGCTGGGGAAGTCAAGGCGGGCGAGGTTGTCGCGGATTGCGATAACCTTCTAGCGGCCCGGTCCAAGGTGGTCACAAATTGTGACCACCTCCGGCTTTGTTTGAAGTCACAAATTGTGACATCAAGTTTGTAACTTGTTTGTTGACAATCCGAGCCGCAAAATCCACCGAGATCTTGAAGTTGCAAAAGGTGACTTCAAGTTTGAAACTCCTCTCGCCCCGTTTGAAGTCGCAAATTGCGACATCAAAGCCGGAACCTGTGTGCTGATAATGGAATAAGACGCGCGACAGGTCGTCACATTCTGTGACAATCCCGACTTCTTCCCATGCTTAGTGTCCTCGTGTTCCTTGATTCGCTGACGCCCTGCCCATATACTGTCTGAGGCGCTTGTAAACGGAGGTATACCGCGATGCAGTTTTCAGACATCAAGAACAATTGGGCCTGCTGGCCGGCAGCTGCCCTTCTCCTGATTCTCTCGCTCGCAGCCACCGTCACCGACGCGCGCGCGGACGAATGCAGCACCGCGATCATCACGAGCGCCGCGACCGTGGACGCTCGCCCCATTCTCTGGAAGAATCGCGACACGGACCACCTGTCGAACATGGTTGTCTTCGTGAATGACGCGCCTTACTCGTATCTCGGCATCGTTGACGCCGACGATCCGTCGGGGCGGCGCGTCTGGGTCGGGCTGAACGCCGCCGGCTTCGCCATCATGAACACGGTCGCCTACAACCTGCCGAAGAAGGCGGGCGAGGCCGAGGATCTCGAGGGCGTCATCATGGCGGACGCGCTGCGCCTCTGCAAGACGGTCGACGACTTCGAGAGCTACATCAAGCGAAACACGGGCAGGGCGCTCGGCAGCCAGGCCAACTTCGGGGTGATCGACGCGGCCGGCGGGGCCGCCGACTTCGAGGTCCACAACAACGGCTACAAGAGGCTGAACGTCGCGGACGAGCCCCAGAAATATCTCCTCGTCACGAACTTCGCGCGGAGCGGCGAAGCGGGCAAGGGGCGCGGGCTCGTGCGCTTCGACCGGCTCACCGAGCTCTTCCGCGCGAAGACGGACGCGAAATACTCCGTCACTGACGTTCTCGAGACGTTCGCCCGCGATACGCGGAACCCGATACTCGCGAACCCGGGGCCCGCGAAGAAGGAGAAACTGCCCGCGGGCAAGCCCTACTACATCTACACACAGCAGACGATCGACCGCGCTTCGACGGCGGCCGCGGTCGTTCTCCAGGACGTCGTGCCGGGGAAGGATCCGAAGGATGCGACGATGTGGGTGATTCTCGGCGAGCCGGTCACCGGGATCGCCGTGCCCCTATGGGTCGAGGCCGGCGAGGTGCCGCCCGAGCTTTTCGGCGAGGGAGCCGCGCCGATCAATCAGGAGTGCATGAGGCTCAAGACTCTCATGCGGCCCTGGAAGGACGACGAGCGCGTCGACTACCTCGACCTCACGAAGCTCGACAACGGCGCGGGCGGCGGCTGGCTAGCGCTCCTCGTGAAGAAGGAGCAGGACATCGTCAAGCGCACCGAGGCGTTCCTCGCGACCAATCCAGGCAAGGCCGAGAAGGCCGCGTTTCAGAGGCAGATCGCCTCTGAAGTGCTGCAGACGCTGAAGGGCATTCAATAATGGCGGCCGCTACTTCTTCCAGGCATATTCGCTATCCCACTGGACGAGCTTCCTGATGCTATCATCGTTGAGTTTGAGCCATGCCGTGACGGCTGTGTCCCCCGCCGAGCGAAAGATGTGGTATGCGAACGCCTCGGTATGCCCGTTCTGATCCAGCGCGCCGAAGTACGGCGCGTAGTAATCCCAGCAGAATCCTCCCGGGTTCTCCTTCTGCCTGTGCTCCCGCATCATTCCGAAGAGGCCGTCGAAGATCTTGGCGACGGATTGAACGTCCGTCTTCTTCTCGCTGTCCGTCATGTTCGCCGCGCCTGCCATCGTCAGGGTCATATCGAGGAGCGATACGTCGCCGTCGACCGCGTCCGAATTCTGAGCGAATGACAGGGTAACCTGTCCCGGCTCGCCGCCGCTCGATGAAATCCCCGATTGCAACGCGGACCGCAGCCCTTGCAGCGCGCTCGGCGATCGCCGGGAATCGGGCTCGAGCATCAGGAACCTCGCAAGAGCGAGAACCTCGGGGGCCCTCTTCTGCTTGGCCTTGTAGACGTTCGCCAGGGCGAGATTGCTGCTTGCGTGACGGGGATTGTCGATGAGGGCGCCCTGGAAGTACGCTCGCGCGCTGTCCATCTCGCTCTTTCGGTAGAACGCGAGCCCGAGATTGTAGAGGAACAAGTACCTCTTCTGTCCGTAGGTCAGACCTTTCCTGTAGGCCGCGATTCCTTCGTCGGGTCTCCCGAGATTGTCCAGAGCGTTTCCCTCGTTCATGTAGAGGAGCGAAAGCGAGAGGGCGTCCGCGCGATACTTCAAGCCGCGCTGCGCACACGAGAGAGCGCGTTCGTTGTCCCCCTTTGCCATGCAGCTGTAGGACATCTCGAAGAGAGCGATGACGTTGGCCGGATTCTCCTGGAGGATCGTTTCATAGACTCCGATCGCCTCGTCGTACCTGCCTTTGTCATGAAAATACATACCGAGCTGGAGCAAGCTGTCCTGATGCGCAGTCGACGGCACCGGAGCCAGCTGCCCTTCCTGCGCCGCCGCCGGCGAGAAAAGGCACCCCGCAAGGACGACTGCCAGAATACAAACTGCCGCTGGGAATTTCATACTACCCCCTCCGTTCGATCAGTACTCTCACGACCGGCGCTATTTCTTCCCATGCTTGAGGAACGTCCCGCGCTCGTACTCCTCGAAGGCGACGCGGAGCTCCTCCTGCGTGTTCATCACGATGGGGCCCCACCAGGCGACGGGCTCCCCGATCGGCTTCCCCGAGACGAGGAGGAATCGCACGCCGCTCGCCCCCGCCGACACCGCCACCTCGTCCCCCTCGTCGAAAATGACGAGACTCTCTGGCCCGATCACGCTCTCGCGCTTCATGTCGAAGTAGTTGTGCCCCTCGATCTCGTAGTCGAAGGGGTCCCCGTCCGGCTGGAACGTCCCCGCCCCCTCGATCACGTAGGCGAATGCGGTGTGCCCCCGCCGCACGCGCCGGTTGAAGCTCGCCCCCGGCGGGAGCGTGACGTCGATGTACTCCGGCTCGGTCACGACGTCGCGCACGGGCCCGCGCACCCCCTCGACCTCACCGCAGATGACCTTGGCGGCGCCTCCCCCGACCACCACCTTCGGAATCTCCCGCGCCTCGATGCCCCGGTACCGCGGCTCCATCATCTTGTGCGAGGCGGGGAGGTTGGCCCAGAGCTGGAAGCCCCATAAATGGCCGTCCGCGCGCCCCTTCGGCATCTCCTGATGAATGATGCCGCTCCCGGCGGTCATCCACTGGACGTCCCCGGAGGAGATCACGCCCTTGTTCCCCATGCTGTCGCCGTGCTCGACCTTCCCTTCGATGACATATGTGATCGTCTCGATGCCGCGGTGGGGATGCCACGGGAAGCCCGCGAGGTAGTCCTCGGGCCGCGCCGAGTGAAAATCATCCAGAAGGAGAAACGGGTCGAGCTCCGGCACGTGGTGCCAGCCGAACGCGCGCTTGAGGTGGACGCCCGCGCCCTCGAGCGTGGGCTTCGCCTTGAGGATCCTCCTGATCTTTCGGATTGTCGATGACATCGGTCACCTCCGTGTTTTCCTGCCGGTGAGTGACCCCCCTGAATGCAGGATACGCCGATCGAGGCGCTCGCGCAAGGTGCCTGCGCCAGCCGGCGACAGTGCCCGCGCCAGCCGGCGACAGCGCCTGCGCCAGCCGGCACCCGCGCCGCGGCATTTGCGCCTTGAAACTCGGGCGCGGCTGCTGTAAATTGATCCTGACGGCTCACATTTCAATTCAATTCAGCAGCAGCACTTTCGTCGCCGCGGAGGTAACGATGTGAATCGTCGGTCGCGCGCCACGCCGCCGCTCATTGTCGCCGCCATGCTCCTCCTCGGGGGGTGCCTGCCGAGCCACAGCCTCGTCTACAGCCCTTCCATCAATCTTCCGCCGGAGCCCCTCGAGCGGAAGCAGGTGCAGGTATTCGGGGGAGTCGTCAATATGCCCGAGACCAGTCCGTTCAGGCAGCAAGCGTACGACGGGCCCGCGGGCCCGCTGCTGAAGACCGCGAACGGAGTCGAGCTCACGGCCCGGTGCGGAGCGACCGACCGGCTGACGCTCCAGGCCAAGGGCTGGGTGGATACCTCGGACAATCTCGGCCTGGAAACGCGCTACGGCCTCTCCGTGGCGACGATCATCGCCGAAAAGCGGGACCTTCGGGGATTCAGGATCGGTGTCATGCCGGCGGTGTCGTTCCTGTTCAGAGAGCACGAGTGGCTCGTGGGAGAGGGGAGCCTCCCGCTCTGCGTTTGGTTTCCCGACGTGAGCGTGCTGCACCCCTACGCCGGCCTCGGCCCCGGCCTCTGGATCCACGAAGCGACGAACAACGATATGGGCTGGCTCGTGGTCGAAAACTGGGGATGCGCGGCGCTCCTCGCCAGGCACTTCACCATCAACGCCGAGCTTTCGACGGTGCAGGCGTTCAACCGCTGGACCAGGCGTAACGACAGCTTCGTGACGTGGAGCGTCAACGGGGGATTCCTGTTCTAGCCCCTGACAAGGTCCGCAAGGGGCTTCAGGAGAAACTCCTCGACCGGGATCCCGTCGCCGCCGACAAGAAGCTGGCGATGCGGCTTGAAGGCGGCAGCGAACGCTTCCATTCCCGGAAGCGCCTCGCGGCGCATGCCGCTTTTCACTTCGATGGCCGTGAGGCGCCGCCCCGCCTTGATCACAAAATCCACTTCCCGGTTCCGGTCGCGCCAATAGAAGAGCTCGTATCCATCGGCGGCGGCGCCGTTCGCGAGATGCGCCCCGACCGCCGACTCGACGAGGCGTCCCCAGAACTCCGGATCGTTTCGCGCGGCCTTCATGGTCAGGCCCGATGAAGCGGTCAAGAGGGCCGTATTGAGAACCTGGAACTTCGGACTCGAGCCGCGGCGGCGCGCGACGTCCCCGGCGAATTTCTGGAGCCCCGTGATCATTCCCGCCGCCGCCAGAAGATCCAGGTAATGCGCGAGCGTCGTCGTGTTCCCCGCGTCCTGAAGCTGCCCGAGCATTTTCTGGTACGAGAGCACCTGGCCGGAGTAACGGCAGGCCAGATCGAAGAGCCGCCTGAGAAGCGCCGGCTTGTCGACGCGGGTCAGGAGAAGAACGTCGCGGGACAAGGTCGTCTCGATCAGGGAATCGCGGATGTAGCGGGTCCAGCGCGCGTGATCGTTCACGAGAGGCGCGGCCCCCGGGTATCCGCCGAAGAAGATATACCGGTCGAGATCCCACCCGAACGCCTCCCGCATCTCGCCGAACGACCAATGCGGCATATAGAGGACTTCGAACCTCCCGGTGAGGCTCTCGCCCAATCCGCGTTGAAGAAGCAGCGGAGCCGATCCGAGGATGACGACGCGAAGCGGCGTTTTCCCGGCCGTGTCCTCGTCCCAGAGGCGCTTGACCGTCTCGGACCAGCCGGGGATCTTCTGGATTTCGTCGAGAGCGAGGATGGCGCCGGAACGCCCCGCCGAGCCGGCATCGAGCCGCGCGATCGTCCATTGCTCGACGATCCAATCCCGGCCCCGCAGCTCGGGCTCGTCCGCGGAGGCGAATCTCGAAGGCGAGCGCGTGCCCTCCAGGACCTGTCGGACCAGCGTCGTTTTCCCCACCTGGCGGGGTCCCTCGACTACCTGAATCAGGCGCCGGGGTTCGGCCAGGCGTTCTTCGAGCAGCTTGGCTTGGGGACGAACGTACATGCCGCACCTCCGAATTACTCAACGTACTGAGTAATATTACTCAATGTGCAAAGCAGAGGTCAAGGGCGAGTTTCAAGAGGCGACCAAAATGCTCCCGACCGCTTCGCAAAAGGCTCGCAATTCGGGACCGCGTCCTTTCCTTCCTTGTGTTTACAGGCGACTTCCTCTAGAGTATCCCCTGATATGAGGCGCTTAGCTGCAGACGTAGTGCCTTCCGCAACTGTGGCACGAACACCGGATGAAATCCACAGAGAATGGATGATCGAGTGCCTGATGAGGCATGGCAGGAACTCGATGTCCACCCTGCTGCTCTACGAGGGCTTCCGCTCCTATCAATGCAAGGCCGCCGAAGGGTTTATCGGCTATTACGACAGCCCGCGGCTCTGCGTCGCGATCGGCGAGCCGGTCTGCGCGCCCGAGAAGCACCGGGAAGTCGTGCTGGAATTCATCGAGTTCTGCGAGGCGTCGAAGAAGGACTGCTGCTTCCTCCTCGTGACCGACGACTTCACCGGCGTCGCGCGGGACCTCGGATTCATGGCGATCCAGATAGGAGAGGATTTCATTTTCGACGTTCAGACGTACGCGCCGCGGGGGGACCATTCGAAAAAGGTGAGATCCGCGGTAAATCAGATCCGAAAACGGGGCGCCGTGGTGCGGCAATACAACCCCTCCGTCTCGAGAGACATCCAGGTGGAAGATGCGATAAATGAAATGGCACAGCGCTGGCTGCGTTCCCGCAAGTTCAGGATCAAGGCGTACTTCGTGGGCTTGAGGCTCTTCGACTTCGAGGCGCTCAAGAGATATTTCTACGTGGAGTACGAGGAGCGCATCGTCGCCGCGCTCGCCTGCTCGCCCATCTACGCGAGAAACGGGTATCTCTTCGAGGATCTCATACGTGACCCCGGCGCGCCGAACGGAGTGTCGGAGCTCATGGTCCTCGAGGCGATACGGATCTTCAGGGAGGAAGGGCGAAGCATGGCGACCTTCGGGATATCCCCGAAGCTGGTTCTCGGGGGGGCGGGCGACATTCCCCCGTGGAACGCGTTTCTCGTCTATCCCGCGGCGGGGATAGCGAGCAGGGTGCTGGGCTTGAGCTCTCTCCATCACCACCGGGAGAAATTCGACACGAGGCACATGGAGAAATGCTTCCTCGTGAAATACCCCAAGAGACTCAGGCCGATGGACCTTTACGGCATCCTCAGAACCTTCAACTGCGCCGGGCCGATATTCGGGTGAAGGACGCCTCTCGATCATCTGCTATACAGGCTCTTGATCGCCCCCCAGCTCGTTTCCTCCGCCGCCCACGTGTTATTCAGTCCAAGCCAGACACCGGCTCCCGATGCAGGGTAAACCGGATTACCCGATTCGCAGCTTTTCACATTAAGCCCCAAATCAGGATAGGGGCTCATGCAAATGAAGCCCGTCGAGCCGTTCATGAGATAACAAGTGATTTGGTGCGTCCAAAAGGGGGAATACTGGCATTCAGAAAGAGCAAAACTCAAACCGCTCTGGATGGAACCTGAGCTGGACACGATCAAGGGATTCTCCGTTACCGCTCCGAATTGTACGCTCGCCGGACAGTCAACCTTCAGATCGGCTCCGATTACTCCCTTCTCATCCGGTCTAATCGAGATGACGAGCTCAAAGGCGAAAAAAGGGGGAGAGAAATACAGTTGGCAAGGACTTCCGCACAACGGACCGCATAGTAGACACTGAGCTTGTGGCGACTGCACGTATATGAGCGAGGCACTCGAGGCGTTCGCGGCAAGAAACAAGAAAACCGACATAATTAGCATTTTTTTCATCGTTTCAGCACCTCCTTCACACAAGGATGGATCTCCGTTCCGCAAGACACAATTGGATTGAGAAGGTAATGACGCCCGAGGCTGGCAGCATCATAGCACACTTCATGAGAAAGTAAAGCGTCATCGAGCCCCGGGAGAGCCGGTAATTCGGCATGAGGGATGCGCGCAACGCGGGCACGCAATTCTGAGCAAGGTCACTTAATCTCCAACGGTCTGATCACGGCGTCTTGAATCAAACTATTGGAGAGAAACGTTTTCTCGTCGACGCCGCCCGTGTACTTTTCGATCTTGTCAATGGCGTCGGCGATATGCCGGATGTAGACCGATTACGACCGGAGAGCGCCGTCAACTGCCATTCATTAGCCTGCGCCCGCGTCCCTTGACACCTCCGCGAGAATTATCTACCTCGTGCGGGACGCAGACCTGGATCGAGACGACGTGGGAGATGCCGCAGTACGCGGGAAAACCTTTCACCAAGCTCAGCGTCATCGCCGTCATGAGGAACAAGGACGATAGCCGAGCCTTCGAGCTCGCCGCGGTGTCGAAGCTCAAGGCGGCCTGCGTCGACGCCGTGCCGGGCTTCTCGTTTCTCCCCGGCGACTCTCTCTGTTCGCAGGGCAGGATGGAGCAATGCGTCAAGGGAACCAGCGCCGACGGCGTCCTGATGTTCAAGCTGATCGCTATCGACAAGACGAGGTCCTACGTGCCTCCGACCGATTTCCTGGTGGCGGGCGGCTCCTTCCCGGGCTGGTGGGATGACCGGTTCTGGGGATACTACGCGCCGTACCCGTACCACTACTGGGGCTACTGGTACCCGGCGTACCAGGTCGTGAGAACGCCCGCGTACTGGGAAACGAGCACGAACTATCAGGTGGAAACGGTGCTCTATCGAACGGCCGACAACAAGCTCATCTGGATGTCGATGTCAGGCACGTACGATCCCAAGAGCGGCTTCGACCTGGGCAAGTCGCTCTCGGAGGCCGTCATAGGGAAGCTGCAGAGGGTGGCGCTCATTCCGGGCGTGGCGCCTAGATGATCGGCGAGGACGGCTCCCACCCCACGCCCTAGCGCGTGAGAGCCATCTTCTTCGTATCGTCGAAGGCGCCGGCGCGGAGCCTGTAGAAATAGATCCCGCTCGCGACCTCGCCGCCCCGGGAGTCCCGGCCGTCCCACGTCGCTCCGTAGACGCCCGCGGGCTTCGCGCCCTCTACGAGCGCTCGCACGAGCCGCCCCGAAGCGTCGTAGATTCTCAGCGATACGTGTCCCGCGGCCGAGAGCCCGTACGCGATCCTCGTCATTGGATTGAACGGGTTCGGATAGTTCTGCGTGAGGTAGGTTGCCGCGGGCGCCTTCGGCGTGTCCGCGCCCGTGACGTCGGATGGCGCAACGAGCGCGACTGCGCTCTGGTTGTCGTGGATGTCGACCGCCGCGATCTTGTAATAGTAGCCGCTGCTCCAGCGCCACGCGGCGTCGAACCACTCGGCCCCAGACGGCGTCGCCACGCGGTTCCCGGGGCTGGGGACGAATCCCCCGCTCGTCCCGCGGTAGATCGCGTAGTGCGAGAGATCGTCTTCAGTATTTGGGTCCCACGACAGCGCGAGCCCCGGCGGCGTGTAATGCTGATCGGCGAGGACCCCGCGCGGCGCGAACGGCGGGATATTATCCACCGAGTAGCCGCTGTCGACAGCGCTCGCGTACCAGATCGCCGGGTTCGTCGTGTGCGCGGTCACGAAGACGACGGCCCAGGGTATGCCGCTCGCCGTCGAATCGGCGAGTGTCGCCGCGCGACACAGGTAGATACTCTGCTCGCAGGCGCCGAAGCTCGCCACGAGCTCCCACGTCCCCGGCGGGAACGCAGTCCCCGCGAGAATCCCCTCGGAGCGCACGAAGGATCGGCCGTTCCATTCCTTGACGGGCAAGTTCCGGACGCTCGACGCATCCACCTCCGCTGAGCGCGCCGCCACGCTCTTGCCGATCTCGTCGCCAGCGGATTCGCTGATGTTCCCTTGGGCAAGCGCGGCGAGCGTCGTCGGGTCATCGACGCGCTGCCACACGTCGTATATCGAGATGGGAGCGGTCGTTTCGTGGTAATCGTCGAAGATACATCTTCCGATCGAAACCCGCACGTGTCCGCCCTGGTCGCCGGGGACGTCGCGAACGGATACGATCTCGGGGTCCACCACGTTCATGCGCCCGTCCGCGCGCACGCGCTGCGAATAGATGTCGTAGCTCCCCGCGTGGTGGTCATACCAGGTGACGATGGCGCCACTTGCGCCATCGGAAATTATCTGGGGATCCCAGCGGTCGCAGTTCGTGGCGCAGAGAGGAATGCCGTCCGCCGTCCACTGGGCCGCCCCCGAAGCGTCTACCCGCTGGACGTAGAGGTTGCTGTATAGGATGCCGAATACGAGGCGCTGATCCCGCCATACGACAACGGCGCCGCCCGAGCCGTCCGAAACGACTCTGGCATACCACTGGTTGCCCTCTGCGGCGCATAGGCAGACGCCATCCGTCGTCCATTGAACCGCGCCGGAAGCATTCAAACGCTGAGCGTAGATGTGGCTGCTGCCGCTCCGGTCGTCCTCCCACGTGATAATGGCTCCGTCCGCGGAACCGGAGGTGATCGCGGGGTCGTCCTGGTAACCGGTCTCGGTACACACGGCTACACCGTCCGCTGTCCACTGAACGGCCCCGGAGCCGTTCACCCGTTGGGCGTAGATGTCACCGTCGGAGCGGGCGTCGCTCCATGTGACGATCATCCCGCCACCGCCGCACGAAATGCCCCTTGGTCTGGTCTGATCTCCCGGTGCGGCGCAGAGGGGGACGCCGGTCACCGCCCACTGGGGAGCCCCCGCGGCGTTCACCCTCTGGGCGTAGATGTCGGCGCTTGAACCCCGGTGGTCTTCCCACGCGATAACCGCGCCCGAGACGCCGTCGGACACGATGCAGGGATACCACTGGGCGCCCGCCACCGCGCATACTGCGACGCCGTCCGCCCCCCATTGGACCATACCGGAGGCGTTCACCCGCTGGGCTTGGATATGCGCGTCCGCGCCGCCGAGGTCGGACCACACGATAATAGCTCCTCCTGCCCCATCGGGCACGATAGAGAGATTCTGACGTCCGGTCCCCGGCGTGCAGACGGCGACGCCGTTTGGCGCCCATAGAGTGACACCTGCCGCGTTCACGCGCTGCGCGTAAATACCATAGACGTTGTTGTCGAGCCAGACGACTATGGCCCCCCCGGCGCCATCAGGGGCGACGAGGGGGGACCATCGGTCCCCCCCGGTCGAACATGTGGCGACGCCGTTCGCCGTCCATCGGTCGTTACCCCAGGCGTCCGCCCGCTGAACGTAGATGCCCGCGTTGGAGGGGCGGCCATCGGTCCATGCGATAATCGCGCCGCCCGCGCCGTCCGAGACGAGCTGCGGATAGTCCTGGTCATATGATGCCGTGCAGACCGGGATGCCGTCCTGGAACCAGGACGCCGAGAACGCCGGTACGGCGATGACGAGGCTGCAGACAGCCAAGGCGACCGCGATAGGCATCAACCTGCTCATGGCAACCTCCTTGTCCCGCTCGATGACAGCGGGTCAGAGCTGGAGACATTTCTATGTCAGGATTTGTGCATTATCATAGCACAAAGCCCGGTATGTGTCAAACGGGCCTCGGCCTGAGCCCCCTCGGTCGAATGCACCTACCTTGTGAGCGCCATCTTCTTCGTCTCGTCGAAGCCGCTGCGGCGTGCACGGACGAAGCGCCGAGGGTCAGCAGCACGAACAAGATAGGAAGAAGACGTGTCGATGCCGCGTTCATGATCACTCCTCCCTGCGTGCGAGGCCCGGGCATGCCGGGCACCTGAAGCGAGTCGTGAGCAGGTGTCGTTTCTCCTTGGTCCTCGCGAATGTAGCATATGGTGCATTGCGGGACAAGAGAACCCGCCGAGTCCTCGTCGTCTCGGCTGCCGCCATAACGTCGGGCCCGGGCGCGCGCCCTCCCCGAGCCATTACTATGGTTACCGGTCCCCAGCACGGGAGCATTGTTCTTCTTCAGGGCTGTTCGTCAGATTGAAATCCGATGCGGCGTTTGTCAGGAGGCTCGGGTACATCGGGCCGTACCGAAGGCGCCATGAGGCGCTTGATGGCATCGATGATGGCTACGTGCCCGGTGAAGGCGTATGGCAAGACATTGGAATATTTGACGTTGCCGAGGAGGCCGCAATCTGCGGCCACCTGGGCTTTTTCCCCCAGGGTCAATTCGAACATGAAATCCCCAGGAAATCGATCACGGTTACGCCTGACCTGTTCCTTTCTCTCGGCCGGGACAATTGATGAATGGAGATCTTCTCGCTCGTTGGATTTGTTTCCCATCCGCCGCCACCTCCCAAACCCCATCACGCTCGACCGTGAGTGAAGCTCGAGAGCCGATCTTATTACACAAATTCGGAACCGTCAAGAGTCACTCGTGCGAGAGCTTTCGGCCGAGCGCGTTTTCGACGTCCGCGACCTTGCCTGTTAGGCGCCCCTTCGCGCCTTCGCGGTCGTCGATGGCGATGTGCGTGATCACGCGCTTGGCCTTCGCGCGCATGTGCCGGTGACATTGTAGGATGAGCGCCATGACCTCGGTGTCGTCGCCTTCGACGGTCGTCTGCATGGCGCCGAGCTTGTACTTGAGCCCCGACTTGTCGATGATGTCGACGATCTCGGCGACGTGCTTGCTCAGGGCCTCGCCGACGCCGACGGGGGAGATTGAGAAACTGGCGAGCATGATACTAAACCTCCTCTTCTATTCGAGCGGATCAAAGGAGACTCATCGAGGATCCCGGTTTCGACGAGGCACATGCATTCAGGAAGGTGATCTCACCCTGCCCACTCGGTGACCTGCATCCTCCAGCCGTAAGTGAAGACTGCAATGTCTCTTAACTTCGCAATCTCGGCTCGATAGGCCGGCAGCACACCTGAGCAAACCAGGACACCTCGAACCTTCTTGTTGCGAAGTTTCGCGTAGTCCTTCACGTATTGGCGAAGTTGGGACACGGCAGCGTGACCGATCTGGCCGAGCTTGATTTCCACGATTACGAGATCATTGTGCTGACTCTTGTAGATCAAATCGATCCTTCCTGCTCCAAGTGGGACTTGCCGACCGTGCAACGCGAGTTTCTTGCCAAGCACCGATGGGGCTGAGGCGAGATAAGCTTCGACGTCTCGCTCGAGCACTTCAGTAACCTCCTCAGTGCTTCGAACGGGGGCGATCTTCTGGACCCGAGTGTCCCAGCGGGTTATCTCCTTCATGAAAATCTTCACTTGTTTCGAGGTCAGCGACCGCCAAGCCCGTGTCGCCGATCCAATGTTCTGCGTTTCGGTTCTGTTCGGCCTGAATGGGATGTCAAGCGCCAGTTTCTCGGTAAGAGCCCTCGTGAATGGCAAGGGACGCGGCAGAATTCGAGACAGGATCGGATCCCCGAAAAGGATGGCATCGTCACCTCGAGTGCCGTCCTCGTACTTCTTGATATAGGAGACCAAGTGTGGGTTTTTGTACTTCGCCCGAATTGTGGAATTCCTCGCGGCGGTCGCGACGTCCAGGACCCTATCGACAATGTAGTACGCCGTAACGTGTTTTGCTCCCCTTAGGGACGCGTGGAAGAACACGTAGTCACCTTTATGGAGGTCGCGCTTCATCTTGCGAGCCCGCGCTGCACTATCGGCATACGTGTATTCCGCAAAGAGCGGGTCTTCATGCCCGGGTAGGTATTTATAGGGAATCAACAGGTTCATCGGTAGCCTCCAGGTTCGTATTTCTTGGCGAGCCATAGGCTGCATAAGGAGCTAACTCCTGGCCAATCCCCCGCGCAGAACGAGCTTTCGATGGAGGAGTTGCAATTTCGTTCCCGACTCCAGGGTAGCCGCCAGATTCCGCGACACTGTAGCCTCCTTTATGAGAATCCGACGAATGGCATCGAGTTCTTTCCGAACGAATGGGACTTGCAGAGTGCAGATGAAATCGAATTCATGCCCCAACCTGAGCACGCGTCCGGGGATTGCGGAGATACCGCCGATGATCAAGCCGAATCGAGCGTAGGGATATATTGCCCGCAGGCGGCGAGCTTTTTCAGAATAAACTATCGCGTCATGAGTTGTAACGCCGTCGAGCTTCAGCTCGATGCTGACCCGGGGTATTAATGTAGTGTCAT
>JBEKAW010000003.1:0-23482 GCA_050015715.1 Candidatus Krumholzibacteriaceae bacterium | reverse complement strand
GGGGATTCAAGGAGTTTCCTCACGCCCTCGGGCACCAGGTCGGCCGTCAGGCCCACGATGGCGCGGGCCTCCTCTGCCCCGAATGGGAACGGTACGGGAACCTTCCGCACCTCGCAATCGAGGAAGGACAGGTGTATACCCTCGAGCCGCGGATCGTGATCGACGGATACGGCGTCGCGACGATGGAGGAGATCATCGTCGTGCGATCGAACGGGGGCGAATACCTCTCCCACCCCCAGCGGGAGCTCTACCTCGTATGAGATTCAAGCTTCCTCTTTCGAGACTCGGGATAATCGCGTTCATCGCCGCGGCGGGCGCACTCGTCGGGAGCCAGATTTTCAACCCGACGAAACGCGTCCTCGAAGCGATCGGAGGTGTCTTTCTCGTCTATCTCATCTGGAACTTCTCGACCCTCAGCGCGCTCTACCTCCTCCTCATCATCTACCCCTTTCCATTCGCCATGTCGGTCGGCAACTCGACGTTCGTTTTCGTTCTCATCATCTTTATAATCTACCTCATCAGGGTTTCGGCACGGACAAGCACGATACATTTCGACAGGCAGTTCAATCTCCCCATCATCCTCATCGTGATGTCATACATCCTGTCATTCTACAATTACCCGTCGGACCCTGAAACACTCAGGTTCGGACTCATCCACACGATCAACTGCTTCGCGGCGATTCTCTTCTTCTACATGATCGTCAACTTCGTGAACGACGAGCATAAGCTGTTCACGACCATTAGAGTCTCCATGATCACGTGCGCGCTCGTGATCGTCTTCACGACCCTTGAATTGGCGTTTCCGGGAAGGGAGCTCATTCCGGGATGGCTCTATACGGAGCACAAAATGCAACTCATCATGAAGGGCATCAGGATGGGAGGCCCCTTTCACGATTTCGAGCTGAATGCCGAGTTTTTCGCCATGAACGTTCCGATCATCATCTTCCTGGGCATTCGCGTGCGCAGGATCCTGACGCGGAGCCTGTTCATGTTGCTCTTCCTCGCCGATATCGTGATGCTCTTTTCGACGATGACGCGTGGAGCATTCATCAGCCTCACGATCGGCATGGTCTACTTGGCCTATCTGAGCCGGCGTGATCTCAACTTCGCACGGTTCGTTTTGATCGCGGGGGGATTCGTGGCGCTCGCCTTCATCATCGACACGGTCGTTGCCACGTATACGGTATCGGGCTCGCTGTTCGGCAGAATGGTCGCCACGACCTTCAAGAGCGGCATCGTGCCCGAGAACCGCGTGCTCGCCTGGGGAGGCGCGATCACGCGAGGATTCGAGCACCCCTTCATCGGCCATGGGCCGGGATGGGACTTCTCCAAGGGAGTAGACGTCGGGCTCTGGCCTCACAACGTCTACCTCTACTACTTCAATATTACGGGGCTCTTCGGGTTGTCGGCCTTCATTTTTCTTCTCGTGCGGCTCGTGCAGGCGTCGTGGTCGGGGATCCGGAGCTCCATTGTGCGCGATACCTTCCCCGAGGCGTTCATGAAGGTGCTCCACGTATTGATTGTCATGTTCATCATCGATCAGATTAAGATCGAATACCTGCGGAATGATATCTACATGTATTTTATTTGGTTTTTCTTCGGCCTGATCGCCGCCACGCGGAACGTCATCCGGTCGAACGCGGCCGCGGCGCGAGCGAAGGAATAGCGGGGCGCCGCCGACCTGCGGCGCCGCCGCGGCCCCGGCTATTTCTTCATGCTGATGATACCGCGAATCTCCGCAAAGGACAAACCTTCCGCAAAGAGACACCCGAGCCCCGTGAGCAGCACGGGGACAAAGACGCATGCGTTGTAGATCACCGAAAATGTGAGCGCCGTGCTCGCGGGAACCCCGAAGAGCTTGAGAACGCCGACGCACACGATTTGCACGTTGCCGATATAGCCGGGCGCCGAGGGAACCATGACGCCGATGCACAGGGCGACGAGGAGGAGAAACGACACCTGAACGGGAAGGTGTATCCCCGTGCCGATGAGAAGACAGTAGATCATCGCGACGTTCGGAAGCCAGACGACCGGCGAGAGGACGACCGAGATGATCATGCTCCTCGACCTGCGGAATATCCTGAGCCCTTCGACGAACGAACCCGTGATCGTGAGGATTTTGCTCCGCATCGCGTCGGGGAGCGGCCTGGAAAGGAACGCGGCGATTCCCATCGCGACGCCGGGTCTGCTTTTGAGGATAATGAGCACCACGAGCGCCACGAAGTAGCCGGCGATCGCGAAGCCCTCGGCGTCCCTGAGCCAGCCGGGAGCAAAGACATTCCCGAAGAGCACCGGGACCATGAGAAAGAACAGGAGCGCAAGGCCGTCGAAGACGCGCTCGACGACGATTGTCGCGAACGAGGCGCTCCTCGAGATCTGCTCCTTCGTGCCGATCGCATGGGCACGGACGACCTCGCCGAGCCTCGCCGGAAACACGATGTTGACCATGGAGCCGACCCCGACCGCGTAGAAGAGGCTCCGTATCCCGATGAGCTTGACCGGGGAGAGAAGATACCGCCAGCGGAACGCCCGCATCCAGAGGCTCGCGAAGATGAGCAGCATGGCGGGAATGGTATAGAGGTAATCGGTGTGCCTGAACGCCGCGGCCAGATCCGCCGGATGAACGGCGCGGAAGGCGAGGAACAGGAACAGGGCGCTGAAGACGACGCCCAGACTCGTTTTCCAGCTCTTCATACCATCCAGTCCGGAAGGGCGCGCCCGTCGGCGGAACGCCCGGGAAATCAGCTCTGCTGTGTCCTCACGCGCTTCAGCAGCGAATCGGCCGGTGCGAGACGATACCTCGTGAGATGATACATGAACCTGAAGCCGTCCTTCCAGCCGATTTTCTTCCCCTGGGCCGTGGAGCGCGGCGCGTACTCGATGGGGACTTCCACGATCCTGTGGCCGGTTCTGAGCAGCTTCGCGGTGATCTCGGGATCGAATTCGAATCCGATGCACCGCAGGTTGAGCGTCTTGGCGATGTCCGTTTTCACGAGCTTGTACGCGGTGGCCATGTCGGTCAGCCGGCTTCCGAAGAGGACGTTCGTGTAGCCCGTCAGAATCGTGTTGGCGAGGATCGTGAACCAGGGAACCTTCGCGAAGCCCTTGCGGCGCCCCTTGAACCGGGAGCCGTACACGACCTCCGCCCCATTCTTCAAGACCGGCTGCAGAAGATTCAGGAGGTCGAGCGGGTTGAGCTCGAGATCCGCGTCCTGGATCACGACGTAGTCCCCCTCCGCGTACTCGAGGCCGTAGCGGACCGCGGCTCCCTTGCCGAGATTGATGAGCGACGTATGGACCTTGAAGATGTTGTCGCGGTTCATGAGGGCGAGGTTCGCCGCCGTGCGATCGGTCGAGCCGTCGTCGACGACGATGGTTTCGACCGCGCAGGGAAACTGGACGCGCGTGAGCGACTCGAGCACGTGCGAGATCGTGCTCTCCTCGTTGAACACCGGTACGATGATCGACAGCTTCATTTCCGCCCTAGCGTGCGAGAACTATCTTCCGGACGAACACCCTGTCCCCGACCCGCAGCCTCGCAAAGTATATGCCGCTCGCGACCGCTCGTCCCGTATTTTCGAGCCCGTTCCAGGTGACCGAATACCGCCCCGCGGAGAGTCTCCCCTCCCTGACCACCGCGACCAGGCGCCCCGAGACGTCGTAGAGCCTCAGGGACACGGGCGCCGTCCCGCCCCCGGGGGCGTCGCCGGCGCCGACGGTGAAACTCAGGGTCGTCGAGGGATTGAACGGATTGGGATAGTTCTGCTCGAGGCTCGACAGCGGCGCCGGCGGCGCGGCGGACGTGAGATCCGTCACCTGTCGCGCGGCGAGATCGCTCCGGGCGCTCCCCTGCCCTTCGGCGTCGAACGCCTTCACGCAGTAAAGGAAGTTCCCGAGCTCCTGCGGCCAGCGATGGTACCACGTATTGAGGATGTTCGACGCTATCACGGAGCTCCGGTCCGCGCGCGTCACGGGACTGACGAGATCGATGTATATGCCTTCGTTGTTCACCGACTCGTCCGTGATGTAGTCGAATCGCAGGAGGGCGAAGCCCGTCTCGGTCACCATGAGGTTCGTGAGATCGAAGGTCGCGCTGACCCAGAGTCCCGAAGAGCCCGTGATCCCGTTTCCGCGGTTGTTGCCGTTCGGATTGACGTTGGTCGTGCGGTTGCCCGGCAAGGTTATCCAGGTCTTGCCGTCGTCCGTGCTTCCCTCGAGGTACGCGTAATCCCAGCCGTTTTCGATATCGTACCAGAGCCGGCACGTGAGTGTCGTCGGAAGCCCCATCGGATAGATGTTCACCATGCTCAGCGTCTGATGGAGATTGTCCCCGCGCCCCGAATACCAGCTGTACGAGCCCGCGGACGCGCGCGCGCTCGAAAGGGCGAAGCCGTCGGCGGTCCAGAGCGCATCACCGGCCTCGACGGAATCGGTCCTGGTCGTGAGATTCTTGATCTCGGTGAGGTCGTAGGAGACGGCCGGATTCGGATCGTGCGGATCCGACCCCGTCCAGCTGATCTGGTACGCCGGGGGATTGAGCGCCGTGACGGGACCCATCTGCGGCGCCCAGGGCCCCAGGATCCGGCTCGGATTGTCGGCGAGCGTGAGAAGCGTCAGATTCAGGCCGAGCACATTGTTGAATGTCGGAAGGATGAGACTCTCCGGAGGCGAAAACCCTCCCTCCTCGTACGAGTTGAGCTCGACCGTGAAAGCGTAGACGACGTTCTTGGTCTGGGTGTCCCCGTAGAGCCAGTCCTCGCTCCCGCCGTTCGTGAGATAGATGGCGCCCGATGCCACGTTCCCGGCGAGATAATCGTTGCCGTACCTGAGCGTGTCGCCGAGGGCCGAGAAGAGATCCTGGTCCATCGTGTTGAGCGCCGCGTATCCCCACGGATAGAGGATGAGGTCGCCGTAGGAATGGTATGAGATGGAGAGCGTGAAGTGGTGGCGCGCGCAGAAATTGCGCACGGCCTGGGTTTCGGGCTCGCTGAAGGGGCCGCTTCCGCGATACACGTCCGAGGCGGGAGTCGGCGAGCTGCCGACGTTGTCGTATCCCCACTTGTACGAGTAGTTCCTGTTGAGATCGACGCCGATGCTCCCGTCGCCGTTGACCCTCCGGTTCTTGCGCCACCAGTTGACGGAGGAGCCGGCGTGGTTGAGCTCGACCCAGACGTGTCCGTCGATGTTGATCATGGGAGCGATCCAGATCTCGCGGGTGTTGACGATATTCGTGACGACGGGATCGGTTCCGTAGTTCGCGAGCAGGTACTTCGCAAGCCGCATCGGAACCTCGACCGACATGAGCTCCCGCGCGTGGTGGCAGCCCATGATGAAGACCTCGGGCTCGTTCTCGTCGACGGTCACGTTCTTCGATATCTTGATCGCCCTGATGTAGTTCCCCAGATAGGTGGTTCCGAGGGTGTCGATGCGCGCGAGCGTAGGATGCGCCGCGACGAGGCTGTCGAGCCCCGCCTCCATTTCAGCGTGCGTGTAGTACGCGCCGAGATTCGCGTCGAGGGTGGCGGGCGCCGCGAGATCGATCCTCTCGAGCACGGAGACGGAAGCGCCTTTCGACGAGATCCACGCGAGCTGCTCGTCCGTGACTGCGAGATCCACGCGCCCGTCGGGGTAGACGTGCATGATGTCGATTCCCTTCTCGACGAGGGCCTTCTGAGAGACGCTCTTCGAGAGCTTCGTGCGAACGACCGCCGTCGCTCTCTGATCTTGCGCGCGAGATTCGAGCGGCGCTCCCGCGATGAACGCGAGCGTTGCGAGAACGAGCAGGATGTATTTCGTCATGAAAGCCTCCTCGCCGGGCACCGATAATCGTCTCCCGGGAAACCGGACCGGGATTTCATTCAATTCTACTATGTAACGCACGGTATGACAAGGCGATATTGACGCCCCCCCGCGGGCGTGGGGCCGAAGCTTTCACTTGATTTTTCGAGGATGAGCCCCTACCTTGCCTCTATGGTGACCTATCGCTACTCATGCGAGAAATGCGGATACGAGTTCGAATGCGAGCAGCGGATCACGGCTCCTCCGAGAAAGCGCTGCCCCAAATGCCGGGGGAACCTGTACCGGGTGATCCACGCGGTCGGCCACATCCTCAAGGGAAGCGGCTTTTACACGACCGACCACCGGACGAAGGATTTCAAGAAGAGAGAGAAAGAGGAATCGGCCGGAGCGCCGGCCCCGGCCGACCACGATTCGAAAACACGCACGGAGAAGAAGTAGGATCCCCTCCTACTCGGTGTGCACCGCCCCCGAGCCGTTCCCCGAACAGACCGAGCCCTTGTACTGCTTGAGCACGTCGTCGAGGATGAGCGCCGCTTCGTCGATCTCGTTCTTCTTCACGTTGAGCGGCGGGCGGAAGCGGATCGTCTTGACGCCGCACTTGAGTATGAGAAGTCCGTGCTTGACGCAGGAGGTGACGAGCGCGTCGCGGCACGCCGCGTTACAGAGGTCGAACGCGCAGAAGAGGCCCCTGCCGCGGGCGTTCGAGATGAACTCCGGATAGCGGCCCTCGAGGGTCTTCAGGTGCGCAAGCAGCGTCTCGCCCGTCTCGGCCGCGTTCTCCACGAGATTCTCCTCGTCGATGATCTCGAAAATCCTCTTGGCGCGGTACATGTCGACGAGGTTCCCGCCCCAGGTCGAGTTGATGCGGCTCGGCACCTTGAAGACGCTGTCGACCTCGTTGAGGCGGTTCCCGGCCATGATGCCGCACACCTGGGTCTTCTTGCCGAACGCGAGGATGTCGGGAACGGCGCCGAAATGCTCGAAGCACCACATCTTTCCCGTCATGCCGACGCCGGTCTGCACCTCGTCGAAGACGAGGATCGCCTCGCGTTCGTCGGCGATCCTGCGGAGCTCCCTGAGAAACTCGCCGCGGAAATGGTTGTCTCCGCCCTCTCCCTGGATCGGCTCGATGATGATCGCGGCGATGTCGTCCTTGTTGTCCACGAACGCCTTTTCGATCGCGGCGAGCGCGCGCTTCTCGGCGGCGACGACCTCGTCCCTGTGCTTCTCGAGCGGGAAGACGATCTTCGGGTTCTCGATGCGGGGCCAGCTGAACTTGGGATAGTAGTTCACCTTCGCCGGATCGGTGTTCGTCAGGGACATCGTGTAGCCGGTGCGGCCGTGGAACGCCTCGCGGAAGTGGATGACCTGGCGCCCGCGTTCCTCCTGATAGCCTCTCGCGAAGTTCTTGCGCACCTTCCAGTCGAAGGCGGCCTTCAGGGCGTTCTCGATCCCGAGGGCGCCGCCGTCGATGAAGAAGAGGTGCGGGAGGCTCTCCGGAACGGCTATGCGCGCGAAGGTCTCGACGAACTCGGCCATCTCGACCGTGTAGAGGTCGGAGTTCGAAGGCTTCGTGATGGCCATTTCCCCGATCCTCTTGTAGAAGCTCTTTTCCTTGAGCCCGGGATGGTTGTGCCCGAGGGCGTTAGATGCGAAGAACGTGAAGAAATCGAGGTACTCCCGGCCCGTGGCCTTGTCGATCATGTACGAGCCGTGGCTCTTGTCCATGTCGAGAACGAACGGGAAGCCGTCGACGAGCATGTGCCGGGCGAGGGTCGCGTGCACGTCGGCCGGGGCGATACTGATCTTGCCATGGAGCTTGCCGCTGGCCATCAACCACCTCTTTGGTTCAATTCATTGCAAAATAAAAGGTTAAACAACCTGAAACAACGCGTATCAATGGAATAATCGCCGCCAATATATCAACTATCGCGTGATATTTCAACTATTTTCTCGCGCGGCGGCGAGCTCCGCGCCGACGCGAGAAATGGATAAGGGACGCCCCGCGAGCGTGCGTCCCTTATGCCCCCCAGGCTGAGATGGTCAGCCTTCACGCGCCCAAATGCCCGAATGTCAGTAGCCGGGATACCTGTCGAGCCGCTCGCGTCGATCCTCCGGCCAAAAGGTCCTCGTGCCGAGGAGAACCGAGTTCTCGTCGAAGGTGAACTCGAGCCCGACTTCGTAGTAGGTCCAGCGCTCGACGACCCGGCCGTACCCGCACACGCGGAGGCGATGCAGGGGGTAGCCGTACTGCTGATAGACCGCGAGCATGTCCCTCTGGAGGTTCTCGACGAAGTATACGCCTTGCAGGTACTTGCGGCCCCTCTTGCTCTGCTCGAAGGAAGTCGCCTCGGCCGCCGTCGCGCCGAGAAGGGCTGCGAGCGCCATGATCAGAATGATGCGTTTGGCCATCATCCTCACATCCTTTCGCCCGATGCTGAGCGCACGTTGTTTTACTTGCCGCCCTTCACCCATTGATTATATCATAAACGACCTTATCGTTTCAAGTTGCTCCTTGGAGTTGCGAAAGGTTGCCGGTTGTGACTTCCGCCCCCCACGAAAAGCGCGGTTCGGCCGCGCCGATGATGCTCCTCCTCGTGCTCCTCTTCGTCATCTGGTCGAACTCCTTCACCGCGATCAAATACCTGCGCGGAGTGTTGAGCCCGACGGATCTCGTGCTCGCGCGGTACTTTCCGGCGGCTGTCTTCTGCCTGATCTGCCTCCTCGCGGTGCCCGCGCTGCGGAGAGAGAGCGTCGCCGTCCTGAGGCGGGCGCCGCTCAGACTCGTCGCGATGGGGCTCACGGGAATCGCTGGCTACAACTGTTTCCTCAACATCGGCCAGAGCGAGGTCAAGCCGGGCGCGGCGGCCCTCATCACGACGCTCTCGCCGCTTTTCACGCTGCTCGGGGCCATCATTTTTCTGAGGGAGCGCGTGCCGTTGAGAAGGGTGCTCGGCATCGTCATCGCCCTTGCGGGACTCTACGTCGTCGTGCGCTGGGGAAGGGTGGGGCTCGGCCGGGTGACGGGCGGCCCCCGCGCGGAGCTCCGTTACGTCCTCATCACCGCTCTCGCCCCTCTGTGCTGGTCGATCTATACGATCATCGGGAAGAATCTTCTCTTGAAAACGTCCGCCGTGACCGTGACCTACCTGACGGTCATCATCGGAACGCTGCCCTTCCTCGGAGCGACGGGGCGCGTGTTCGTCCACGCCGCCGCGTCGTTCACGGCGCTTCACTGGATCGCGCTCGCCCACCTCACCGTGCTCTGCACGCTGGTGGGATTCTGGATCTGGTTCGCGGCCCTCAAGTCGCTGCCCACGACGCTCGTGGCCTCGTTCGTCTACCTCAATCCCGTCTTCGCGGCGCTCTTCGGAAGCCTGTTCTTCGGCGAGGAGATCACGAGGTTCTTCCTCCTCGGCTCCGCCGTGGTGCTCCTCGGCCTCTACCTCGCCCAGAGCAACAAGCAGAATTAATTGAGATATAACGGGGGGAGGGCCGCATCAACGCAACGAGCCTCATTGACAGGGATTGACATCAGGGTTATAATGGAAATGGTGGTCCCTGCTGAAATAGTGAGGCGGGTAGTCTTGGAAAAAAATAAAACCGCGGGCTCAGCTCTTTAATAAAGAGATGCGTCCCAAGACGGCTGCCCACTCTTCAGCGGGGACTTTTTTTGCCTCGAAACGGTCCCGGAGGGATGACGCCGCGCTCACTCTTCCCAGCTGTCGATAGCCCCGGCGCTGACGTACACGTAGCGTTTCTTGTTCTTCTGGTGAATGTCCTTGTACATCCACTGCTCTTCGAGCTTGCCCGAGAGCTCGTTGCTCTTCATTTCGTCGGGATAACCCCACGACTCGAGGGCCGCTTCACGAACCATTCCCTTGAAGAGCGAGTGCTCGAAGATGGCCTTGGCTGTCTTCTTGCCGTACTTCCGGAGATTCATTCGGTAGCGGTATTCCGGCTTCGTGAACCAGAACAGCTGGTTGAGCTTTTCCTCGACGGCCTTCATCGTGAGCGGACGCTCGAGACCGAGGCCGTGCGTGACCCGGTGCCTGCTGCCGGCCTCGACGGTCACGGAACCCGTCCAGTGCAAATCGAGACCGACGATCTTGACGTGCGCGTCGCGATCGACGACACCCTGCTCGCCAAGGTCTATGAGGAGGGCTCTCGTCCATGCTTCCCTGCCAATGTAGGTCTCGTCGAGCTTGTCCGTCTGCTGGATCGGGATGTCCTTGACCACTTTATTGACGACGTTGCAGCCGGCAAAGACGCATACGATCAACAGCGCCAGAATCGACAGTCTGGTTACCATTACCGCAAGCTCCTCCTTCAATGATCGTTGGTTCATCGGTTACTTCCGTAACATAGAGCGACTTTTCGGATAAATCAAGCCATTTTCTAGACGATCCCCTTGATGTGCTCGAGGGCCAATGTGCCGCGCCGGGGGTCGCAATCGAGCGCGACGAGGTCGAACCGGTATTCGCTCGCGCGGGCCTCCGACGGCGCCGAGTGCAGGTACCAGCGGGCCGCCCGGCGCACGTTTCTGAGCTTGTCGGGCCGCACCGCTTCGCGGGCCCCGCCGAAGGAGACGCCCCTGCGGGTCTTGACCTCGACGAAGGCGACGCAGGGGCCGTCCCGAACGATGAGATCGATCTCGACGTGCTCGAACCGGAAGTTTCTTTCAATGATCGTGCAGCCGGCAAGCTGCAGATAGAGAGCCGCGATGCGCTCCCCGATCGCTCCGAGCGACACG
The DNA here is from genome assembly GCA_050015715.1 of Candidatus Krumholzibacteriaceae bacterium. Classification (GTDB taxonomy): domain Bacteria; phylum Krumholzibacteriota; class Krumholzibacteriia; order Krumholzibacteriales; family Krumholzibacteriaceae; genus SSS58A. Next base: position 12,930 of record JBEKAW010000003.1, on the reverse strand, counting down.
TTCCCTTCCACCACCCCACCCCTTTCCGGACCTCGCGAGCGTCACCGCTCGAGATCCGCGTGTATCCTGAAGCTCTTCCTGTGGAGCTCCGTCAGCCCCCGTTTCCTGACCGCCTCGACATGCTGCCTCGTTCCGTAGCCTTTGTTGTGCTTGAAACCGTAGCCCTTGTAAGTGCCCGCATACGCCCGCATGATGCGGTCTCGAGTGACCTTCGCGACAATCGAGGCCGCGGCGATCACGAAACTCTTTCCGTCTCCCCCCGTGATCGCCTCCGCGGGAAGGCCGATGTCGGGGAGCCGGTTCCCGTCGACGAGAACGAGATCCGGAGTCGTCTCGAGGGCCTCGACGGCGATCTTCATCGCCTTGAGCGCGGCCGCGAGAATGTTCGTGCGATCGATCTCGCCGGGATCCACGATCCCGATGCCGTGCGCGACGCAGCGCTCCACGATCACCGCGTAGAGCCTCTCGCGCTCCTCCTCGCGCACGAGCTTCGAGTCCTGCACGCGCGAGAGATGTTCGCTGGGTTTGCAGATGACCGCGGCCGCGACGACGGGGCCCGCGAGCGCCCCCCTCCCCGCTTCGTCCACGCCGGCGATGACGTACCTCGGCGCGACGTTCCTCCGGCTATCGAACCGGATCAGATCTTCGAACGCGACCCGGCGGCCGAGCGTCATTCCTCGACCTTCTCGGTCCTCTCGGCAATTCGCGCGGCCTTGCCCTTGAGCTCGCGCAGGTAGAAGAGCTTCGCGCGCCGCACCTTGCCCTTGCGGAGAACGCGGATCGCCGAAACGTTCGGCGAATGCAGCGGAAACACACGCTCGACGCCGACGCCCTGGGTGACCTTGCGGACGGTGAACGTCTCGCCGAGGCCGGCGCCGCGCCGCTGCAGGACGATTCCCTGAAACGCCTGCACGCGCTCGCGATCTCCCTCGATGACCTTGATGTCGACCCTGACCGTGTCTCCGACGCTGAAGTCCGCCGTCGACTCCTTCATTCGTTTCGCTGCAATCTGGTCGAGGATGTCCATGGTTCCTCCTTCAATTCGTTCCTTGTTTGGTCGTCTTTGCGATGAGGTCGGGCCTGAACCTGAGCGTGCGCTCGCGCGCCGAGTCCGACCTCCATTCATCGATTCTCGCGTGGTTCCCCGACATGAGCACCTCCGGCACGGCGAGCCCCCTGAACTCGCTCGGCCGCGTGTAGTACGCCGCGTCGAGGCAGAACTCCCGCTCGGCGCTGAAGGAATCGGTCTCCCGCGAGCGTTCGTCCCCGAGAACGCCCGGCAGCCGCCGCACGACGGCGTCCGTCACGACGAGGGCGGCCAACTCTCCCCCGCTCAGGATGTAGTCTCCGATCGAGATGCTCTCCGTGACGACGAGCTCTCTCACCCGCTCGTCCACTCCCTTGTAGCGTCCGCAGATGAAAACGAGCTTGTCCTTCGCGGCGAGCTCGTTCGCCTTCGCCTCGTCGAACACGCGCCCGCACGGCGAGAGCAGGATAACGGGTGAGGCGTCGCCCTCCTCGCGCGAACGCACGGATTCGACCGCCCTGAGAATCGGCGGCGCCATGAGGATCATCCCCGCCCCACCCCCGTATGGATAATCGTCGACGCTTCCGTAACGGTCCTCGGCGAAATCGCGCAGGTTCACGACGTGGTAGCGCGCGCTTCCGTTCTTCTCCGCGACCCCGCACATCCCCGCCGCGAGCGGCTCCCGGAACATCTCGGGGAAGATCGTTATATAGTGAATGTCCATGTCCAGCCGCCTACCATCTCAGGTCGAGAAGCCCCTCGGGGGGATCTATCTCGACGATTCCCTCTTCGATCGAGACCTTGCGGACGAGGTCCGGCACGTTCGGCACGAGGTACCGTTCGGCGTCCTTCTCGATGATGAGGCAGTCCTGCACCGGGCCGAGGAGCATGTCGATGACGACGCCGAACGGCGCGCCGCCCTTGAGAACGACGTCGAGACCGATGAGCTGGCACGGAAGCACCTCGCCGGGGGGCGCCGCGCCGCCGAGCGCGTCGAGCGAAATCTCGAGGCTCGCGCCGATGAGCGGCTCGGCCGCCTCGATGGTATCGATCCCGTCGAGCTTCAGAATGAAGGTCTCCCCTTTCGGCCGGCACCGGACCACGCGGACCGTCCGCCGCGCCTCGTCTTCGAGCACGACGTCGAGCGCTTCGGCCGTGAGCGCGTCCGGCCAGAAATCGGGCGCCGGGAGGAGCTTCACTTCCCCCTTGAGCCCGACCGCCTTCACGATCGTTCCCAGAATCGCTGTATCGGCCATTCGACAAATCCTCTATTCGCGTATCTCGAGGAGCACTTTCTCTCCGAGGCGGGTCGCCGCGGCGTTGACGAGGGCGCGGAGCGCCTTGGCCGTCTGACCGCTGCGGCCGATGATCTTGCCGACGTCGTCCTTGGCGACCGAGAGCACGATGATGTGCACGTCGTCGCGCTTCTCATCCTCGATGACGATCTTGTCGGGCTTGTCGACGAGCATCTCGGAGATCTTCCGGATCATGCTCTTGATCTTTACGGTACTCATAGATTGCTCCCTAGCCTTCCTTCGGAGCGGCGGGTTCCGCCGCCTTCGCCTCGGCGGCCTTTGCGGCGGCTGCCTTCGCGGCCTTCTTCTTCCCCGGTTTCTTCTTCTTTTCCTTGCCCTCGACGGCCTTCGGCTGCTTCACGCGCCGCTCCGCGACCTTCGCGTCGAGATCCTGAATCGTGACCCCCGCGCGCATCATGCGCCACCGCTCGATGAGACCGAGCTTCTTGAGGAGCGTGTTCACCTTCTCGGAGGGCAGCGCGCCCCTGTCGAGCCAGTGGTAAATCCGGTCATCGTCCACCTTGAGCGTCGGCGGCTCGACCATCGGATTGTAGTGGCCGAGGATCTCGATGAACCGGCCGTCGCGCGAGTTGCGCGAATCGATCGCGACGATACGCCAGAAGGGTCTCTTCTTCGTGCCCATTCTCCTCATTCTGAGTTTTACCGACAACGTCTACCTCCGTGTGCAACCTGTCCGTCACGACGGCGGGAGATTGAACGGCATCTTGCCCGCCATTTTCGTAAAACGCTTCATCATCTTGCGCATCTCCTGAAACTGGGTCAGGAGGCGGTTCACATCCTGCACGCTCGTTCCGCTGCCCGCAGCGATGCGGCGCCGCCGCGATCCGTCGATGATGTGGGGATCGCGCCGTTCGCCCGGAGTCATCGAGCGAATGATCGCCTCGATCTTTCGCATCTCTTTCTCCCCGGCGTCCCCACCCGCCATCCCGCGGATCTTCACCCCGGGAATCATCCCGAGGACCTGATCGAGCGGGCCCATCTTTCTCAGGCGCTGCAGCTCACCGAGGAAATCCTCGAGGGTAAATGACTCCCTCCTGAGCTTGCGCTCGAGCTCCTGGGCCGTCTTCGCGTCGATCGTTTCCTGGGCCTTCTCGATCAGGGATAGAACGTCCCCCATGCCCAGAATCCTGCTCGCCATGCGGTCCGGGTAAAAGGCCTCCAGGTCGTCAACCTTCTCCCCGACGCAGGCGAACTTTATCGGCTTGCCGGTGACGCTCGCCACCGAGAGCGCGGCGCCACCCCGCGTGTCCCCGTCGAGCTTCGTGAGGACGACGCCGGTGAAATCGACCTGCCGCCTGAACTCCTCGGCGACGCGCACGGCCTCCTGGCCGGTCATGCTGTCGAGGACGAGGAGCGTCTCTTCCGGCTCCAGCACGCCCTTGACGGAGCTGAGCTCCGCCATCATCTCGGTGTCGATGTGGAGCCGCCCCGCGGTGTCGACGATGATCGTGTCGCAGAGGTCCTGCCTCGCGACACGCACGGCTCCCTCGACGATCTCCACGACGGGAACGTTCGTCCCCGGCGCGTGGATCGGTACGTTGATCTCGCGCGCGAGCACCTTGAGCTGCTCGACCGCGGCGGGCCGGTAGATGTCCGCGGCGACGAGGAGCGGACGCCGCCCCTTCTTGCGGGTGAATACCGCAAGCTTCGCCGCGAAGCTCGTCTTCCCGGAACCCTGCAGCCCGACGATCATCACGGACGCGGGCGAGCCGGAAAGATTGAAGCCCACCGGCCTCGTCCCGAGAAGCGTGACCAGCTCCTCGTGAACGATCTTTATTATCTGCTGGTCGGGGCTGAGGCTATCGAGCACCTTCTGACCGATTGCCCGCTCGCCTACGCGCCCGACGAACTCCTTGACTACCTTGTAGTTAACGTCGGCTTCGAGAAGGGCCCTGCGCACCTCGCGCATGGCCTCGGCGATATGCCCTTCCCGAACCTTGCCCTGCCCGCGCAGCTCTTTGAAGACGCGGGCGAACTTGTCGCTCAGATCCTGGAACACGGGAACACATCCTCTACCCGGCAAATAGCTAAAATAACATGGATTTTCGGGTGTTGGCAAGGGAAATCAGTTCGACCGGCTCCGCCTCAGCCCCGGATCGCGGCGATGGCCTCGGCGTACGCGCTGCAGCGGAAAACGGCGGTGCCCGCGACGAGAATCTGCGCCCCCTGTTCCCGCACCCTCGCGGCGTTTTCCGGCTTGACGCCGCCGTCCACCTCGATCACGAAGCGGTAGCCCTTCTTCTCCTTGAGACGCGCGGCCTCGCCGATCTTCGCGACCGCCTCGGCGATGAGCTCCTGCCCGCCGAAGCCCGGGAATACGGTCATGACGAGGAGGCAGTCGACGTCGGGGAGAAGGCGCTCAACCTTCGAGAGCGGCGTATCGGGGTTTATCGCGATCCCAGCGTCGCAGCCGAGGGCGTGGATCTTCTTCACTACGTCCGCATGGCCGGTCGCGCATGCCTCCCAATGAAAGCTCACGAGGGAGCTCCCTGCCTTGACGAACGCCTCGACGTACTTCGCCGGGTTGAGAATCATGAGGTGCGAGATGAGGGGCACTCGCGCAATCTTCGCGACCGCCTCGACGATCATCGGCCCGAAGGTGAGATTGGGGACGAAATTCCCGTCCATGACGTCGAGGTGGAGAAAATCGGCCCCCGCTTCCTCCACGGCCCGGATCTCGCGCTCGAGGCACGAGAAATCCGCCGAGAGGAGTGACGGCGCGACGGCCGGGCGCCGCTCTTTATTCAAGCGTTGAAACGATGAGTTCAATCGTGTCTCCCTCCTTGATTCTCGCGCCCGCCGCGGGAGTCTGAGACAGAATCGCGTTCGGGAATTTCCCCTGCCCGCGCTTCGCGGCCACGTGCACGACGTTGAACCCGAGCTTCTCGAGCTTGTCCTTGACGAACGGAAAATCCCTCCCGACGAGATCGGGCATGAGGTATGCCTTCTGCTCCCCGTGCATCGCGACGAGGATATCGACCGTCGAGCCGCGGAGAACCCTGGTGCCCGTCGACGGGCTCGTCGCGAGCACCGCCGGCTGCCCCTCCCCCGGCACGTACATGCGCACGGTCCTCCCCTTCGTGAGCCCCGAGCTCTCGATGAGGAGCTCGGTCTCGCGGAGCGTCTTTCCCGCGAACGACGGCACGATCTCCATCGGGCGCCCCGCGCTGAGGACGACCTTGATCGTTCTCCCGCGTTTGAGCTTCTCACCCTGCCGCGGATCCTGCGTCAGCACGTAGCCCTCGGGAAGCTCCTCGGAATTGCGATGAGCGACCACCGCGAACTCGAGGCGCTCCCTGCGGCACATCTCCCCCGCCTGCTTGATGCTCATCCCCTCGATTCCGGGAACGATGACGGTGTCCCCTTTCCCGGTGAGGCTCGGGAGAATGACGTAATTGAAAATGATGATCCCCACGAGGAAGGCACCCGCCATGAGCAGCAGGTAGAGCACGATCGCCGGGTACTGGCGGTTCCTCAGCCTATCGATCGGTCCGTCCCCCAAGAACCTCCCCCCCCTCGAGCGGAAAGCCCCGGAGAAAGGCGCCGGCCGCGAGCGGGCGCTTCCCCTCGGCCTGGAGCGCCAGCAGCCTCACGGAGCCCTCCCCGCACGCGACGATGATCGTCTCTCCCTTCGCCTCGAGAATGAGGCCCGGGGTCTTCGTGCGCGGGACGAGGTCCCACGGCGCCGCCTCGTGGATCTTGAGATACGCGCCGCGGTAGTAGCTGAAGCTCCCCGGCCACGGATTCATGCCGCGGATGTGGTTGTGCACGCCGATCGCGTCGAGCTCCCACGGGACGAGCCCGTCTTCCTTGCGCAGGAGCGGCGCCTTGACGATCCCCTTCTCGGGCTGCGGAACCGGCCGAAGCCCCCCGGCCGAAACCCGCCGCAGCGTCTCGAGAAGAAGCGGCGCCCCTTCGATCGCGAGCCGCTCCGAGAGCGTCCCCGCGTTCTCCATCGGATCGATCGGAACGACTTTCTGTAGGTACATCGGCCCCGCGTCGAGCGCCGCCGCCATTTCCATCGTCGTGACGCCGGTAAAGGTGTCGCCGCTCACGATCGCCCGGTTGATGGGGCTCGCGCCGCGGTACCGCGGCAGCAGCGAGGCGTGGAGATTGATATTCGTCCGTTTCGCGACGGCCAAGGCCTCGGGAGGGAATATCTTCCCGAACGAGACGACGACGAGGAAATCGGGCGCCGCGGCGCGAAGCTCGTCGACGGCGGCGCCGCCCTTGAAACTCTCGAGTATCGTGACGGGAATGCCCTTTCGCTCGGCGAGCTCGCGGACGGGCGTCGGCGTGACCTTCTTCCCGCGCCCCGCCGGCCTGTCCGGCTGCGTCACGACGAGCACGGGCCTGAATTCGCTCGCGGCGAGGGCTTCGAGAGAGGCGAGAGCGAAGGCGGGAGAGCCGAAAAACACCACCCGCTCCATCGTCACTTCTCCTTGCCGGCGGCGAGCTCCTTGAGCTTTCCCTTGATGAGCGCCCGTTTCGCGAGGGAGAGGCGGTCGACGAAGAGCACCCCGTTCAGGTGATCGAGCTCGTGCTGGATGATCCGCGCGAGAATCCCCTCCGCCTCGAGCGTGCGGGCCTTCCCGTTCTCGTCCTGGTAGGCGACCGTGATCCTCGCCGCCCGGACGACATCTCCCCGGATGCCCGGGACGCTGAGGCACCCCTCCTCGATCTTTTCCGTCTCGTCCGAAGAGGCGATGATCCGCGGATTGACCATCTTGAGGAGCGTCTTCTCGTTCTCGGGCTCGGGGTTCATGATCGCGATCTGCTTCGGGACGCCGACCTGCGGCGCGGCGAGCCCGACCCCCCGCGCCTCGATCATCGTCTCATGCATCTCGTCGAAGAGAGGGGCGAGCTCCGGACCGAACTCCTTGACCTTCTCGTTCTTGCCGCGAAGGACCTTGTCCCCGTATTTCCGTATGCCACGAGATTTCGCCACGCGCGACCTCTTGGGCGCTCCGGGCCCGACGTTACTCCGGCCTCTTGTCGACGACGGCTCCGACGGCGCTCTTGATGATCTCGATCTTCACCTCGTCGGCGATCTTCAGAACGATCTTCTGCTCCTTCACGTCGACGACCGTGCCGTACATGCCGCTCGTCGTGAGAACCTGATCGCCCTTCTTGAGCGAGTTGATCATGCTCACGTGCTGCTTCTGCTTCCTCTGCTGCGGGAGAATGAGGAGCAGGTAGAAGATGACGAATATCAGGAGAATCGGAAGAAAGCTCACAAGCATCGATGGCCCCCCCTGACCGCCCCCCGATGGATTGTTGCTGAACGCGAAAAAGAGACTGTGCATCGTTCCTCCTTTAGATGGACCCTTACGCTCACGTATCGGTCGAATTATAGCTCCTGTAGAATCGCTCTCTCCACTCGGCGAAGGCGCCTTCCTTGATAACTTGCCTCATTTCGGCGAGTAGATGCAAGTAAAAATAGAGACTGTGGTAGGTCGCCAGGCGCGGCCCGAGCATTTCTCCCGCGTTGAAGAGGTGCCGGAGATAGGCGCGGCTGTAGGTCCGGCACACCTCGCACCGGCAGTCGGGGTCCAGCGGTCCCCAGTCGCGCGCGTACCGCGCGTTCCTGACGACGAGCTTTCCGCGCGACGTGAACACGCTCCCGTTCCGGGCGTTTCGTGTCGGAATGACGCAGTCGAAGAGATCGACCCCGCGCGCGACCGCCTCGACGATGTCCTCCGGAAGACCGACCCCCATGAGGTAGCGCGGCTTGTCCCGCGGGAGGAGACCGGCCGTGAGGGCGACCATCGCGAAGGTGTCGGCCTTGGGCTCGCCGACAGAGAGGCCGCCGATCGCGTAGCCGGGGAAATCGAGCGCGACGAGCTCCCGCGCCGAGCGTTCCCGCAGCTCCGGATATATCGAGCCCTGCACGATCCCGAAGAGCGCGCGCTCGTAGCCGCCGCGCGCGACGCGGGGACCGTGAACGGCGATGCTTCGCTCCGCCCAGCGGGTCGTGCGCGCGACCGCCTCCCCGGCGGACGCGGGGTCGCAGGGGTAGCTCGTGCATTCGTCGAGGACCATCATGATATCGGGGCCGATGGCGACCTGCGTTTCGACGACGCTCTCCGGCGTGAAGAGATGCTTCGAGCCGTCGAGGTGCGACTTGAACTCGACCCCCTCGCCGCCGATCCGGTTGAGGTCGGCGAGGCTCAGCACCTGAAAGCCGCCGCTGTCGGTGAGCACGGGGCGATTCCATCCCATGAACCGGTGGATGCCGCCCGCCTCCTCGATCAGCGCGTGGCCGGGCCTCAGGTAGAGATGGTACGTGTTCGAGAGAATGATGTCCGCGCCGATCTCCTCGAGATCGCGGACCGACAGCGCCTTGACGGTGCCCTGCGTGCCGACGGGCATGAACGCGGGGGTCTCGACCGTTCCGTGGTCCGTCTCCAGAGAACCGAGCCGCGCCCCGGAGGGATCGCTCGAACGTATGGTGAATCCGAACGGCATAGGCGTGCTCGCTACCGGATGAACATCGCGTCACCGTAGCTGTAGAACCGGTACTTCCTTCCGATCGCCCACTCGTAGGCCCTCAGTATCGTCTCCCGTCCCGCGAACGCCGCGACGAGAACGAGGAGGCTCGATTTCGGGAGATGGAGGTTCGTGAGGAGCGCGTCGACGGCGCGGAACCGGTATCCGGGATAGATGAAGAGATCGGTCGTCCCCGCGACGTACGCCTCTCCCTCGATGACGCGCTCTTCCTCGTTCGCGAGCGGCCCCCGGGCGAGCGATTCGAGCACGCGCGTCGTCGTCGTCCCGACCGCGACGAGCCTGCGTCCCGCGCGCCGGGCCTCCATGATCTCGTCCCGGTGGTCTCTTCTCACGAGAACGAATTCCGGATCGAGCCTGTTGTCCTCGACCGTCTCCTTCGCGAGCGGCCGGAACGTTCCCGGACCGACGTGGAGCGTGACGGGAAGAACGGTCACGCCGCGCCTCTTGGCCTCGAACAGCGTCTCCTCCGTGAAATGGAGCCCCGCCGTGGGCGCCGCGACGGATCCGTCGCGCCGGGCGTAGATGGTCTGGTAGCGCTCGCGGTCGCGCGGCTCGTCGTCGCGCTTGATGTACGGCGGGAGCGGCACGTGCCCGTACGCCTCGATAAACCTGTTCTCGTCGATCGAGGCGGGGAGGCTGACCGTCCACTCCCCCTCGCCCGAGCACTCCCCGATCGCGATCTCGAGATCCCGCTCCCCGACGAGCACGCTCTCCCCCGCGCGGAGCCTGCTCGCGGGGCGCAGCATCGCGATCCACCGTCTCTCCGCGAGGCGCCGCACGAGGAACACCTCGACGAGCCCCCCGCTCTTCTTCCATCCCAGGATGCGCGCGGGAATCACGCGCGTCTCGTTGACGACGAGGAGATCGCCTTCCTGGAGGAAGCGCGGAAAATTGGCGAAGCGCGTCTCCCTGATATCGCCCCCCGCGCGGTCGAGAACAATGAGACGGCTCTCGTCGCGCCGCTCCGCGGGAAACTGCGCAATGAGATCCTTCGGAAGCTCGTAATCGAATTCGCTGAGTTTCATTGTCGACCGGTTTGCGCGCGAGCCCTAGATGAGATCCGCCTGCGTGCCCCCGCCCTTTTTCCCGATCTTCAGGTGGCGGTATCCCGCGTCCGTCGCCATCCGTCCCCGCGACGTGCGCTGGATCAGGCCTTCCTGGATGAGGAACGGTTCGTAGATGTCCTCGATCGTCTCCGCCTCCTCGGACACGGCGACCGAAAGGGAGCCGATGCCGACGGGTCCGCCCGAGAATTTCTCGATGATCGTGGCGAGGAGGCGCCGGTCCATCTCGTTGAGGCCCTTTTCGTCGACCTCGAGCATCCCGAGCGCGTAGTCGGCGATCTCGCGGTCGATCAGCCCCTTCCCCTTGATCTGGGCGAAATCACGGACGCGGCGCAGGAGCCTGTTGGCGATGCGGGGCGTGCCGCGTGAGCGCTTCGCGATCTCGAGCGTTCCCTCCTCGTCGATCTGGATGTCGAGGAGCTGCGCGGAGCGGGTGACGATCCGGATGAGATCTTCGGGCTGGTAGAAATCGAGACGGGCGACGACGCCGAAGCGGCTCCGCATCGGCGGCGTGATCATCCCCGCGCGCGTCGTCGCGCCGACGAGGGTAAAGGGCTCGATGGTGATCGAATAGTGCCGCGCGTTCGGCCCCTTGTCGACGATGAGCTCGCAGCGGAACTCCTCCATCGCGGGATAGAGGTGCTCCTCGACGACGTGGCTCAGGCGGTGAATCTCGTCGATGAACACGACGTCGCGCTTTTCGATCTGCGTGAGGACGCCGAGAAGCTCGGCCGCGTTCTGGAACACGGGGCCCGAGGTCGTCCGGATCGCGACGCCGAGCTCGTGGGCGATGATGTGGGCGAGCGTGGTCTTCCCGAGGCCGGGCGGCCCGTAGAGGAGGACGTGATCGAGGGGCTCGCCCCGCTGCTTCGCGGCCTCGATGAAGACGGTGAGATTCTCCTTCACCTTCGCCTGGCCCACGAACTCGCCGAGCGTCTTCGGCCGCAGCCTCGACTCGGACTGGACCTCGTCGGGCACTACCTTCGGGTCCGTTATGAAGCTCGACGCTGCCTTGTTCGGTCTATTCGTCTGCATATCCTATCTCGCCTTCAGCGCCGCGCGAACGAGATCCTCGACGCGGTATGACGTTCCGAGCCGCGAGATGTCCACGTTCTCGATCGCCTTGATCGCGTTCGCCCGCCCGAGACCGATCGACTCGAGCGCGACGACCGCCTCCTCGAAGATCTCGCGCGGCACGCCCGCTTCGGCGGCCGCGACCGCGGGCAGATAGCGCTCGATCTCGATCTTGTCCTTGAGCTCGAGAACGATCCGCTCCGCCGTCTTCTTCCCGATGCCGGGGATCGACATGAGCGTCTTCGTCTTTTCCTCGTGGATGATGCGGGCGAGCTCCCCCGCGCTCGTGACCGCGAGCACCGAGAGCGCGAGCTTGGGACCGACGCCGCTGACGCCGATGAGCGTCTGGAAGAGGTGTCGCTCGCTCTCGTCGGGGAACCCGTAGAGCGCGAGCGTATCCTCGCGGACGTGGAGGTACGTGTGGAGGCGCACCCGCTCCCCCTCTTCACCGAGCGATTCGGCGACGCGGAGCGGTACGGACATCTCGAGTCCGACGCCGCCGACCTCGACGACGACCTTGTTCCCGCTGCGAGCGACGAGGATTCCCTCGATCGAAGCGATCACGTGAGCCTCCCCCGGAGACCCCCCGCGCGGATCGCGTGGCAAAAGGCCACGGCGATCGCGTCCGTCTCGTCCTCCGTCTCGGGCTCGTGGTCGAGCTTCATGAGCCGTCCCACCATCGCGGCGACCTGGCTCTTGTGCGCGGCCCCGGCGCCCGTGATGCCGCTCTTGACCTCGCGCGGCGTGTATTCGAAGACCGGGAGACCCGCCTCCGCCGCCGCGAGCAGCACGACGCCCCTGGCCTGCCCGAGCATGAGCGTCGTCTTCGGATTCTTTGCCATGAAGATTTCTTCGACGGCCATCGCCTCCGGATGGAACCGCCCGATCACTTCGTCCAGCTCCCGCTTGATCGTGAGGAGCCGCGCCTCGATCGGCCCCGCCGCCTCGGTCCTGATGATCCCCGAAGCGACGTAAAGGATCTCGGCGCCGCGCCGCTCCACGAGCCCGTAGCCGGTTATGCGGCTCCCCGGATCGATGCCGAGCGTCAGCGACACGTGCTCACCCCACGGGGTATCCCGTTCAGCCGAGCTCCCCTTCGATCGCCTTGAGGATCTCGTCGGAGATGTCGAAATTGCCGGCGACGTGCTGGACGTCGTCGAGATCCTCGAGGGCGCTCACGAGCTTGAGGACCTTGACCGCCGCGTCGCGGTCGAGCTTGACCGCCGTCTTCGGGTAGAGAGAGAGCTCGGCCATCTGGTAGGGGATCTTCGATTCCACGAGCTTCGCGCGCAGCGATTCGAAGGCCTCGGGGGGACAGACGATCTCGTAGAGACCCCCCTCGGTGCGGACGTCGTCGGCCCCGTTCTCGAGCGCGATCTCGTACACCTTCTCCTCGCTCGCCTGCGCCTGCTCGACGACGATGACCCCCTTCTTCTCGAACATGTATGAAACGGAGTTCGGCTCCGTCATGTGGCCGCCGTGCCTCGTGAAGAGGTGGCGTATCTCCGAGCTCGTGCGGTTGCGGTTGTCGGTCAGGGTCGTGACGAGGATCGCGATCCCGCCCGTCGCGTACCCCTCGAAGGTCGCCGCCTCGTAGCTCACGCCGTCGAGCTCGCCGGTGCCGCGCTTGATCGCGCGCTCGATGTTCTCGTACGGCATATTGCTCTCGCGGGCGCTCTGGACCGCCGTTCTCAGGCGGGCGTTGTTCTCGAGATCGCCGCCCCCCTCGCGCGCGGAGGTCAATATTTCCCTGATGAGCTTCGTGAAGATCTTGCCCCGCTGCGCGTCGACCTTCGCCTTCTTCCGCTTGATCGTTGCCCATTTCGAATGCCCAGACACGGAACGCCTCCTCAGATGGGATCGTTAGTTGCCCTCGCTCTTCGCCGCCTCGGCGGCCGCTATGAGCTTCTGCGCGACTTCGTGAGGTACTTCCTCGTAG
>JBEKAW010000002.1:0-26833 GCA_050015715.1 Candidatus Krumholzibacteriaceae bacterium | reverse complement strand
CAGGTGGCCGTATCTCTTTCCGTCGAGCTCGACGAAGTTCTCGTAGTTACCCGACGTCGCGACCGCCTGGTCCCTCAGGAGGAGCGACCCGACCGTCCCGAGGCCTCCCTTCGGATCGCGGATGCCGATGGTCCATCCCGCCTCCCCCGGCGGAGCTCCGAGCGCGTAGATGTTGCCGCCGAGGTTCACGAGCGCGTTCTTCACCCCGAGTTTCTTGATCACGGCGACGCACCGGTCGAGGGCATAGCCCTTCGCGACGCCGGCGAGATCGATCTGCATACCGGGCTGAAGCGTCACCGTCGATCTCGCGGAATCGAGCACGACCTTGCGGTAGCCGACGAGCGACCGCGCGCGCGCGATCTCCTCGTCGGTCGGGAGCTTCGCCTCGCCTCCCTCGAAGCCCCACAGGACAACGAGCGGGCGGACGGTCACGTCGAAGGCCCCCGCCGTGGCCTTCGAGTAGAAGAGGGAGCTGTCGATGATGGAGTAGAGCTCTCTCGAGACGGTGAAGGGGGCGCCGTTCGATCCGGCGTTGAGGCGCGAGATCTCGCTCGTCGACCTCCAGTTGCTCATGACGCTCTCGATGCGATACATCTCGCGAAAGGCCGCGTCCGCCGCCCGCTCCGCGTCGCTCTTCCGCATCCCGGCGATCGTGACCCACGCCTTCGTTCCCATGACGAAGGTGTCCTTCGTATAGGGGTCCCCGCGCGCGCACGACTGCGCGAGGATCAGGACCGCGGCGAGCGTGCAGGCGAAGATCTTCGTGCCTCTGCGAATCATCGTTCTTCGGGCCTCCCGAGGAGTCTGAACATCCTTTTCTTGTACTCCTCGACGCCGGGCTGGTCAAATGGATTGACCCCGAGGAGGCGCGCCGAGATCGCGACGGCGATCTCGAAGAAGACAAAGAGCTCCCCCACGGAGCCGGGCGCGACGGCGTCCGTCTCGATCGTGAGAACGGGAATGCCTCCCGCCGCATGGGCCTCCCGCGTGCCCTCGAACGCCGTGCGGTTCACCTCGCTCAGGCGCTTGAGCGCGAGGTAGTTCAGACCGTCGAGATCGGCCTCGTCGGCGGGCACCGCGAGTCCCGCGCGCGGCCCCGCCGCGGCGAGGAAGGTCTCGAGAATGCTCCGGGATCCCTCCTGGAGGTACTGGCCGAGCGAATGCAGATCGGTGCTCATGACCGCCGATGCCGGGAAGAGCCCCGTTCCCCGTTTGCCTTCCGACTCCCCGGCGAGCTGCTTCCACCACTCGCAGAGCGCCGAGAGCTCGGGATGAAACGTCGAGAGCACCTCGATCGCGATTCCCTTCCGGTGAAGCAGGTGCCGGGCGGCCGCGTAGCGGACGGCGTCGTTCCGCGAGTCGTCCCTCGTGAATCTCGCGAGGGCCTCCGCGGCGCCGCCGAGCATCTCGCCGACGGGTAGGCCTGCGACCGCGCAGGGGAAAAGGCCGACCGGGGAAAGAACGCTGAATCTCCCGCCGACGTCCGGCGGGATCGGAAAGGTCGGCCAGGATTCCCTCGACGCCATCTTCCGGAGGGCGCCCGCCTCGCGATCCGTTATGGCGACGATCCGCTTCCGCGCGCCGTTTTCGCCGAACCGATCGAGGAGCCTTTCGCGCAGGATGCGGAAGGCGATCGCGGGCTCGAGCGTCGTTCCCGACTTCGAGATGACGCAGAGCGCGAAACGGCTCTTCTCGAGCCGCTCGAGAAGCCGTGCATGATACTCCGGGGAGAGGTTGATTCCGGCGAAGAGGACGGGGAAGGGGGCGAACCCGGGCAGCGCCTCGATCGCGGCGCGCGCCCCGATGTACGAGCCGCCGATGCCGATCACGACGAGACAGTCGTTCTCGTCCTGAATCCGCTTCGCCTCGTCGACGATCTTCTCCGTCTCGCTCCGGGGCGTGCGCGGCAGGTCGAGCCATCCGAGCATCTCCGCGCCCGGGCCCTCCCTGCGCACGAGGGAGCGGAGCTCCTCGAGGGCCCCCGGCACGGACGCGGCGAGCGCCTCCTCCGGCAGGAACGCCCGGGCCAGCGTTGTGTCGAGATCAAGCACCGCATTCTCCCGTCGTTCGGCGGCACGCTCGTCCGCGCGCCCGGGACGATCGAGGGGCGCGCCGCGCCCCGTTCATTTCGCCGCGCCGATGATCTTCTCCGCGAGCCGGACCGTCTCCTCCGCGCTGCGGATCACCTCGCCGCGGATGCGCTCCGCCTCCGCGAGCGTCTCCGTCCTGAAACGCTCGTCCGTGATGCCCGGAAGGTTTATCGCGACGTTGAGGAATGCGCCCTCGGCCGCCGTTCGCGCCGCGAGCGCCGCGACCCCGCCGTCGCTCGCCGAGTTTTTGTTTCCGCGCTCGACGACCGCCCGCGCGAGCCCGGCCGCCTCGAGCGAGCGCCGGAGAACGCCGAGAGGCACGAGCGTCGCTCCCGCGGTCGCCTCCTGGATCGCTCGTTCCCGCGCCTTCTTCTCCGGCTCGGTGCTCTTCGGGAGCCGCATCGCGTCCATGACCCGATTGAAGGCCTCCGTATCGCGGTCGACGTCATCGAGGAAGGCGGCCTTGAGCGCCTGCGAGCGGACTCCGGCCGTTTCCATCTCCTCGAACGAGGATTCGTACCCTTTCTTGCCGTGCGTCAGGGCGGCGACCATCGAGGAAAGGGCGCCGCTGAGCGCCCCGCAGAGCGCGGCGACGCTCCCGCCCCCCGGGGCCGGCGCGTCAGTCGAGAGAACGTCCGTGAACGCGCTCACCTTCATACCGGCGAGACGGCCCTCGGTCCTGAACTGATATTCGATGATCTTCTTCGCGGGATCGAACGGGTAGAGGTCGCTCATTCCCATGGACAGCGCCGCGATGTGAATGAGCTCCGACTCGGGGACGCCCGCCGTTCGCCGCTGCTTCGCGAGGTAGTGCCGCCCCGCCTGGAGCATCGCCTCGAGCGGGATGAGGCCGACGAGCTCGCTTCCCGTGACCCGCGCGCCGTGCGCCTCGGCGAGACGCACGCACTCGTCGAACGCGGCGTGCGGCGGCGTCACCTTGTAGTTGACGAGGTTCATCGAGATCTGCGCCCGTCCGAAATCGTCCATGTACCAGCCGACCGCCTTGCACGCCCTGAACTTTCCGGGCTCGAAGATCGTCTCCCCCTTGGCGTCCTTCATGATCGCGCCCGAGGCGTCGCGTTTCGCGCGCCCCTTCTCGCGTATTTCGAAGGCGATCTCGCGCGCGATCCTGACGTCGCGCGTGTTGAGGTTGACGTTGTAGGCGATGAGGAACTCTCTCGCCCCGATGACCGTCGCGCCGCTCGCGGGGTTGAAGGCGGTGGGGCCGAAATCGGGTTTCCAGGCGCTGTCCTTGAGCTTCGCCGCGAGACCTTCGTACTCTCCCTGGCGGATGTCAGCGAGGTTCCGGCGATCGGCCCTCGTGGCGGCCTCCTCGTAGAGATACACGGGAATTCCGAGCTCGTCCCCGACGCGGCGGGCGAGCTTCCGGGCGAGCTCCACGCAGTCCTCCATCGTGACGCCCGAGACCGGCACGAAGGGGCACACGTCCGTCGCGCCCATGCGGGCATGGGCGCCCGTGTGCGTCCGCATGTCGATGATCTCGGCCGCCTTCGCGATCGCCTTGAACGCGGCCTCGAGGGCCCCTTCGGGCGTCCCGATGAACGTGACGACCGTGCGGTTCGTGTCCTTTCCCGGATCGACGTCGAGGAGCTTCACGCCCTCCGTGGACCGGATCTCGCCGGCGATTCTCTCGATCTTCGCCGCGTCGCGTCCCTCGCTGAAATTGGGAACGCATTCCACCAGTTTCATCGCATGCACCGCCTTGCCTGTTGGCCGCGGGGTTCTTGCGCCGGCGGCCGGATATGTGATACGTTGACGCCCACCGGCGCGACTCGAACGTTCCGGCGGCGCCTTGTAGGATACTAGCACGGTCCGTGACGGTCAAGTGAGGTCTTGCACGCGCGCGTGCGGGGTGGCTGGATGACATTTCACGTGAGCGTCATGCTCGATGAGCTCGAAGCGAGGCTCGATCAAGTCGCGCGTGCGCGTTTCTGCCCCGAGGTGCGGATCAGAGACGCGGGCCATCTCATGAAGCTCGACGACGCGGAGGCAGCCCGGATGGGGCGCGAGATCGCCCGCCGCGGCCTCACGACCTTCACGCACGGTCCCTTCCTCGGTCTCGATATCGCGAGCCTCGACGATCACCTGGCCGAATACAGCGCCGCGTGTCTCGCGCGCGGGCTCGAGGTGACCGCGGGGCTCGGCGGCTCCGCGATGGTCGTTCACACGAACTATTCTCCGCGCTTCTCGCGGGCGGGCCTGCGCGAGTGGCTGGGCAACTGGAGCGAACGGATGGGCCCGATTCTCGTGAAGGCGCGCGGGCTCGGGGTGCGCGTCGCCCTCGAGAATGTCTGGGAGGAGCGTCCGGAAGTCCTCGCCCGGCTCATCGACGTTCTGCCCGGCCGCGACGCGATGGTGTGTCTCGACACCGGGCACCTCACCGCCTTCTCGCGTCTTCCCGCGGCCCGGTGGTGGGAGGTCCTCGGAGAACGGGTCGTCGCGCTCCACCTGCATGATAACGACGGCCTCTCGGACGATCACCTTCCCCCGGGGGAGGGGATCTTCGATTTTCCCTCGCTCGTCGCTCTCCTGCGCGAGCGGCCTTCGCTTCCACTCATGACGCTCGAGGTGGATCTCGCCGGGGCGGAGCGGGGGAGGGAGTACCTCGAGGGGCTCTTTTCGGGAGGAACGTGAGGCGCCGGCGCCCGCCGCGAGGCTGAAGGGATGCGGTAATGGAAACGATCAAGATGCTCCACATAGCGGACGTGCATATCGGCGCGCGGTTCCTGTTTCTCGGAGAGAGGGGCGGCGAGCAGCGGCTCGCGCTGCGGGAGGCGCTCGCGCGCGTCGCGCGCATCGCCCGCGAGGAGCGGTACCATCTCCTCGCCGTCGCGGGGGATCTCTTCGACGACGCATATGAGGCGAGCGACGCCGACGTCTCGTTCGTCATCGGATGTCTTCAAGGCGCGGGGCCCTCGTGTCACGTCGTCATCCTTCCCAGCGGCCACGATCCCTTCTCGGCGGGCTCGATCTACGAGCGGGAGCTGAAGCGTTTCGAGGCGTCCGGCAACGTTCACGTCCTCGCGCCGGGGAGGCGCGTGATCGAGATCCCCGAGCTCTCGCTCGCCGTGCACGGCAAGGCGCTCACCTCGAACGTTGCGGCCGAGAGCGCTCTCGCGGGCCTCGCTCCGATCGCGGGCCGGCGGTGGAACGTGTGCCTCGCGCACTGCTCGGTCGCCGGATTCTCGGCTGATCTCGACCCTAGGGATACGCCCGCGCGCCTCGGTGATCTCGCTCCGGGATTCGACTACGTCGGGCTCGGCCACTGGCATTCCTACCGCGTGCTCCAGGAGAAGGCGCCTCCCGTTCTCTACAGCGGCTCCCCCGAGATCGTCGCCCGCGACCAGCAGGGCGCCGGCTTCGCCGTCTCGGCGGCGCTCTCGGCCGGGGGCATCGCGTTCGAGCGGAGAGCGGTCGGGAAGCGGCGCGTCGAAAGCCGGTCGATCGACTGCACGGGTCTCGCTTCGACGGAAGAGCTCGTCAATCGGATCCTGGGGGCTGTTCCCCCGGACCCGAACGTCATTCTCGGGCTATCCCTCGGCGGGCTCATCGGGATCGATTCCGCGCTCGATCCGGGAGCCGCCACGGGCGAGCTCGAGCGGCATTATTTCTCCGTGCGGCTCGCGGGGAAAGGGCCCTCGAGGGAGATTTCGAGGGAGGCGCTGCTCGCCGTCCCCGAGGAGACCGTGGCGGGCGCGCTCGTGCGGGGCATGTTGAAGAAGATCGAAAGCTCCGAAGGAGAGACGAGGGAATTGTACGAGGAGGCGCTCCAGCTCGCCTATCAGCTGTTCAAGGGGAGGGACCTCATCGGGTAGCGGTGGTTCCCGGTACGTGCCGGACGAGGCCGGCGCTCTGTGTGGATTGAACGTGTATCTCTCGATAATGTGCTCGCCTTCAAAGAGGTTTCGGTCGAGCTCGGCCCCGGCTTCAACGTCGTTCTCTCGCCGAACGAGGGGGGCAAGTCGAGCCTCTTCCGCGGCATCGTGAACGGTCTCTACGCAAACGCGTCGTCGCAGAAGGGGGACGTGCTCGCGCTCGCGCGCTGGGGCGCCGGAGGCAGTTTCGGGATCAGGCTCGAGTTCCGGCTCGGGCCCGATGCGTGCCGTCTCGTCCGTGACTTCGGGGCGAAGGAGCAGATGCTGTACCGGCTCGGAGAGGAAAAGCCGTTCGCGAAGGGGAAAGCCGTGGACGAGTTTCTCGCGGAGCATCTTCATCTGGCCGATCAGGATCTCTTCCTGCGTATCTGCGGCGTCCGCCACGAGGAGCTCGCCCTGGTCGGGGACGGCTCCGGCTCGATCGGCGAGAGGATCGAGGAAATTCTCGGGGGTGGGGGGGAAGACGTGACGCCGGCGAGGGTTCAAGAGATCGTAGAGGGCAAGCGGAAGGAGCTTCTCAAGGGAAGGGATCGGCTGGTCATCGAAGCGAACCGGGGGGCCGTCAGGCGTTTCAGGGACGATGTCGAGCGCCTCGAGGGCGAGGCCGCGAAGGCCTCTTCGCTCTCGGCGGGACGGGAAGGGCTTTTCAAGGCGATATCGATCATCGATTCGAGACTGGGCGTCATCGACGACGAGCTCGGGATTCTCGAGACGAAACGGGAAAAGGCGAAGTCCTACGCCGATCTCGACAGAAACGAACGCTCGCTGCGCGAGAGGGCCGATGGCCTGAGACAACGCCTGAAACGCATCGAGGAGCTCCGAGCGATGAGAAACGAGCTCGCCGCGGGAGGCGCGCGATTTACGGGAGCACTCGGGTCCCGGACCGCGGCCTCTCTCGACAAAGTGAGGGAGGAGCTCGCCCGGGAGGCGCTCCTCGAAGCCGGCGCCGAGGCAGCGTTTCCGGGGAAGCGGTCCGCATCGGCAGCCTGGAGGCCCGCCCTCGCCTCGATCTTCATTCTCGCCGGCGCGGCCGGCGCCGTGCTCTGGAAACCTCCCGTTATCGTCCTCGCCCTCGTGGGGCTCGCGCTCCTCGTCTGGCACTTCGCGCGGCGCGGCACGGGGCGGGAGGCGGCGCATCCGGCGGAGAAGCGCGACGAGCTGGAGCGGCTGAGGAGCGCCCGCGCGGCATGGGCGGGGAATCGCTCCCTCGATGAGTCGAAGACGCTGCTGGCGGAGTACGCCACATGGCTGGAGCAGGGGCGGGACGTCGGGGCTCGTCTCGAGGAGGCGCTCGGAAAAGGCACGGGCGATGCCGATGCTCTCATTGGGGCTCTCGACGCCGGGTACGGCGCCGCCGCTATCGAGGTGCGGGCGCTCGCGGAGTCGCGCGCCGCGCTCGAGCCGTTCAGGCTGGACGGGGACGGGATGCTCAGGCTCGATCGCGATATCGCCGGGCGACTCGAGGAGCGGGAGCGTCTCGCCGCGGAACGGACGGCTCGAGAGCGCGAGCTCGCGGGGCTCGAGCGCATGGACGCGAGCGATATCGCCGAGCGCCTCGCGGGCGCCCGGGAAGGTCTGATGCGCGCGGAGCGGAAGGTGCTCGTGCTCGATGCCATTCTCGAAGCGCTGGAGGAGGCGCGGGGAGCGATGTCGGGCTTCCTCTCCGAACGGCTTCCGCCGCTCGCGGGCGCCTACATTTCGCGGATCACGGAAGGCCGCTACGCCACGCTCTTCATCGATCCGCTCTCCCTGAAGATCGAGGTGGCCCCCGCCGCGGGGGACGCCGTCGGACCGCCCGGCGCATCCGGCGCGCCCGAGCGCGTCGAGCCGGGCGCGTTGAGCCAGGGAACGCGCGATCAGATATACCTCGCCGTGCGGCTCGCGCTCGTCGAGCTCATGAGCGGCGGAGAGAGTCAGCCCCTCTTTCTCGACGACCCGTTCGTCCATTTCGATCCGGCGAGGCGCGAGCGGGCCCTCGATCTCGTGCGCGAGTTCGCGAGAAGGCACCAGGTCGTCATGTTCACCTGCGACCCGCGCTACCGCGAGGCGGGAGACCGTCTCGTCGAGCTTCCGGAGCGGGCCTGAATTCTCTTGTCAAACCCCGCGCGGTTTTCTACAGTTGGGCTCGTATGCGGCATCGGGAACTTCCGGGCGTCCAGAAGGCCAGGAGGGCGGTATGAAAGAGATCGAGGTTGGCGTGGTTCAGGATTATTTCGCCAAGATCGGCGTCGCTGCTCTCGCAGTCACCGCTCACGGGATCAAGGTCGGCGACGAGGTTCACTTCAAGGGGCACACGACGGATTTCTCCCAGCGGGTGGACTCGCTTCAGATCGAGCACGCGCAGGTGAGCGAGGCCGGCCCCGGCGCCTCCGTGGGAACGAAGGTGAAGGACCGGGTCAGGATAGGGGACAAGATCTACAAGGTCGCCGAGGAATAGCGCGGCTTACTTGCCGATAAGTATCAGGAACCCGAACAGAACGAAGAGCCCGCCCGAAACGAAGCGGAGCGCCTTGCCGCCGACAAAGGCGTGAAGCTCGCGCCCAACGAACACGCCGGCGGCGGTGGCGAGGATGAGGGCCAGCGCCGCCCCGGCGAAGACGATCCACGGCGAGCGGAATCGCGACGAGAGTGACATGACGGCGAGCTGCGTCTTGTCTCCGATCTCCGAGAGAAACATAACCCCGAACGTCGTGAGAAAAATCTTCCACATCGCTACGACGATCCTTTCTCCCGGGCCTCGCGCAGGCGCGCCCGTATCGCGGCCACCATCGATTCGAGCCCGGGAAGGCGCTGCGACTCCCGCACGCCCTCCTCGAGAAGATCGATTCCGTTCGGAATGGAATCGAGAAACCTTGACTTGCCTTTCCGGACCCCGAGCTTGACGAAGGCGGCGAGCGCCTGCATCGTGCGCTGCACGCCGGCCAGCGTGAACGTCGCGAAGAACTCGTCGAAGCGCTCGCCTTTCCGGGCGCCCCGCGACTGGAGCTTCGCGTGAAACTCCTCGAGGAGTCTTCTTCTCAGGGGGGGCGGGACGGGGTGGTAGGCGTCCTTGAGGAGGGATGCCGCGTCATAGAGCCCGGGCCCCCGGTGCGCCGTCTGGAAATCGACGATCCTGAGCCGCCCGTCCTTCAGCATGATGTTCCTGCTCTGGAAATCCCGATGCATAAAGACCGCCGGCTCGCGCGCGAGCGTCGCGGCTAGGAATCGCCGCTCCTCCTCCCAGGAATCCGGAATCGGCACGGGGCAGTATCCCTCGATGAATTCACGCATGAAGTACTCGGTCTCTCCGAGGAGCGTCTTCTCGTCGAATATCCGTTCTTGCAGAAGTTTCTCGCGCCGCATGGATTCGGTGACGGAAGTCTCGAGCTCGACGAGGATGTCGAGGGCGCGCGAATAGCACGACTCCGTCTCGGCGGGGGACGCCGCGCGGAGGGCGTCCTCGAGGTGGACGTCGCCTAGATCCTCCATGAGAATGATGCCCCGGTCCAGGTCGAAGGCGTAGATCTCGGGCGCGCCGGCGCGAAAGCGGCCGAGAAAGCGGGCGATCCCGACGTAAGAGTCGAGCTCCCAGCCGCCCCCCGGCTGGGAGAGCACGACCGCCGTGCGGCGGCCATCCGCGAGCCGGAAGAACCGCCGGTCGGATCCTCCATCCGCGATCGCGGAAAGAGTCGTCCCCGGCGCGAGCTCTCCGAGCTTCGAGCGCTTCGCCATCGCCAGCGCCGCCTCTCGAATGTTCCGCTCAGCCTGATCAGCCACCGTCATCCACCATTCGACGCTCCGAGAGCGCCCCCCGGAAACAGTATCTCGTTCGAGTGGACGCTTCCGCGCGCGACGACCGTATCGTCGAGAACGACGCAGCTCTCGAGAAGCGCGTCCCGCTCGACGACAGCGCGCCGGCCGATCTCGCAGAACCCGGTCCATCTCGCCCCCGGGTCGACGGCCGCTCCCTCGCCCGCGTGGAAGGGGAACGGGGGCACCTCGATGGCCGGATCGAAGCGCGCTCGTTCTACGAGGATCGCGCGATGGAGAGCGAGGTATCCGGCGGGCGACCCCGCCTCTCCCCAGACCCAGGAGGCGACATCCGCCGCGGCGTTCCATCCGAGGACGGACCCCGGCCTCGTCCGGATCATCTCGTTGAGAATCGGTACGAGCGCCGCCTTTTTCCCCCGGGGAAAGAAGGAGAGCGCCTCGGGAGAGAGCACCGCCATTCCCGTATAGCCGAGGAGGCGCGCGCCGCGCGCGGATTTCGCCGAGCCGGGGCCGATAGCGGCCACCTCGTCGCGGTCGTTGACCGCGACGTTCGCGGCGGGGCCGGAGGGAACGAGAACGAGGGTGACGAGCGCGCGCCGCTCGTCGTGAAGCGCGATCGCGGGTTCGTACGGGATATTCGACAGCACGTCCCCGTTGTGGAGGAGCACGGCGCTCGCACGCGCGAGATCGTCCGCCATGTTTCCGATGCCGCCCCCCGTGCCGAGAAGCTCCCTCTCGCGGTGCAGCCGCAGCGGCCACTCCCTGTCCCCCGCGAATCGCTCGATGCGCTCGTGAAGAGAAAAAAGGTTGCAATGGATCTCCCCGGCGCCATGCCGCAGAAGCTTCCCCACGAGGATCTCGAGGAGCGGCGTGCCGAGAACCGGAAGAAGGACCTTCGGAATCTTCGCGGTGAGAGGGAGCATTCGCTCGCCGTATCCCGCGGCCAGAATGACTCCGGTGACGCTGCGCGCTTCGTCGCTCATAGGTCCCCGTAGAGGAGAAACGGTTTGCGCTCTCGCATGAAGCGTCCCTCGTCCTCGAGCCAGGCCGCGAACAGCGGGGAGAGATCCGCGCCCGCGTCGATCGTCTCGCGCAGTGCCGCGCTCCCCGATATGATGTCGATCGGAGGGAGCGTATATTCGTACTCGTACGGGGGCTCGCTCCAGCGGAAATGCGCGGGATAGAGCCGGGATGCGGCCGCGATGAGCGCCGCCCCGCAGCGCACCGGCTGGAACCGGGAGCGGTCCGTGACGTGAATCTGCACGCCGCCGCAGATCTCCCCGGCATATTTGTCCCACGCGGGGCGGAAGGAGGCGGGGCGGAAGACGACGCCCGCCAGAGCGAACGCCGCCATCTCCCGCGCGAATCTCTCCGGCTCGATCCACGGCGCCCCGACGATCTCGAACGGCCTCGTCGTGCCCCTTCCCTCGGAGATGTTCGTTCCCTCGAGCATGACGGTGCCGGGATAGACGAGCGCCGTGCCGGGCGCCGGCATATTGGGGGACGGAAGCACCCAGGGCTGTCCCGTCTCGTCGAAGAACATCGAGCGGCTCCACGCCTCCATCTTCACGACTTCCAGAGCGCAGCCGGTTTTTTCCCTCGCGTTGATCATCGCGAGCGCTTCGCCGATCGTGAGACCGTGGCGCATCGGCAGCGGATGGAGCCCGACGAACGACGTGAACCGCTCGTCGAGGATGGCCCCCTCGACCGATTCGCCGCCGAGCGGGTTGGGCCTGTCGAGCACGTAGAGCCCGACTCCCGAGCCCGCGCAGGCGCGCATCATGAGGAGCGACGTCCACAGATAGGTGTACGGCCGCGCGCCGGCGTCGGGGAGATCGATCACGACGCAGTCGAGCCCCTCGAGCTCGGCCGGCCCCGGCGACCGCCGCTCGCCGTACAGGGAATGGACGGGGATGCCGAGATCGGGATGGACGAAGCCTCTCCACTCGATCATGTTGGCCTGCGTGTCTCCGCGAAGGCCGTGCTGGGGACCGAAGATCCGCACGGGGCGGACGCCGCACGAGATGAGAACGTCGATCGTCGGCCGCAGGGAGCGGGTGACGGAGGAGGGATTGACGAGGAGGCCGGTTCGCTTGCCCGCGAGCCGCCTGCACGATTCAGCGAGGATGATGTCGCAGCCGGTTTCGACCACGTGAGTATGTGCCGCCTCCGGGGCGGGCTCGAGGCCCGCCCCGGGGAGGCGAATCGATCAGAGACTCCAGTCAACGACGCGCAACGTATCGGCGCCCGAGCCGCCGCCGCTGTTGATATCGACGATCTGAACGGGACCGGCTCCGGGCGACAACCACGTTATTTGATGCATGGTCCCCGAGTCAACGCTAATTCCGTGGACGTACCGGTTGTAGTCCACGTAGAGGTGATGGATGCAGCATCCCTTGAAGGTGCCGTGGAGCGCCTCGCTCACGAGGTCGACCGTGTTCGCTTCGATCTCCGTGTGTCCCGAGATCGACATCGTCATCGAATCGTTGATCGCCGCCGAGGTCGAGAAGCTCCAGGTCTCGCCGAGGTGGTTCTGGGGAGGGAACATCATGTACGTCAAGGGAGTCTGCCACGTCACCGTGAACTGGTACACGCCGTCATCGTATTGGTCGATGCCGAGGTGCTGGATCTCGGTCGAGGTCTTCTTGAAGTGCGTGAGCTGCTTCGTATGACCGTCGCCGTCGGCGAACACCTCGTTGAACGTGCCCGTGCCCTGATTGTAGCTCTGGATGAGCCGCGTCGCCTCATCGCTCCCGTTGTGGAGCATATGCCACGTGTCGTCGCTCGCGATGGGGTAGAAGGTGACGGTTCCCGCGGTCGTGAACTGGTAGTTGGTCGGATTCGGATTGATCGGGTTGCCCGCGCCGTCCGTGACGTTCAGGAACCGCACCCAATACGTGCAGCCGTCGAGAAGGCCCTTCGTGATGGGAACGGTGAGGCCGGAGAAATCGGCGTTCCAGGTCGGCTCGCCGTTCACCGTCTGGTTGATTCGCGCATCGACGCTCGTGGGCGGCATCTGGAACGACGCCTGGTCCATCGGCTCGCTGAAGTTGAGCACGATCGACTGGAGGGTTGTCGCAACACCCGTCGCCCCGTTCACCGGAGATGCGCTCACGAGGGTCGGCCTCGTGTGGTCCGTCTGTGTCCGGAAGCTGAAGACGTAGGGCGCCGCGAGATGGTTGCCCGTGAGGTCCGTCGCCCCGGTGCCGATCGTTATCGTGACGAGGCTGTCCTGGGGAAGCGCCGAATGGTTGAGCCTCAGAGTGAGCCCGTCCCACTCGGTCCAGTGATCGGCGGGCTCGGGGGACCCCGAGACCGCGTTCTGGGTGTTCTCCTGGTTCATCGGCTCGCTGAAGGTGATCTCGATCACCTGGGATCCGTTGACTCCCGTCTCGCCGCTCGCGGGATCGGTGCTCACGACCGTAGGAGGAGTGACGTCCGCGGCTGCGGTCGTCGTGAAGCTCGCCGCATGGTCGGTGCCGAGCGCGTTGCCGTGGGCGTCCTGGCATGCGCCGAGGACGGTCATCGTATAGCTCGTGCCGCCGGCAAGGAGCGTGGCCGGCGTGACGACGAGCGTGTCGCCTCTCCACGAAACGTCGAAGTTCACCGTGCCGGGGCCGAGCGTGACGTTCGCTGGGAACAGGTTCTTGTTCATCGGCTCACTGAAGGCGACCCAGAAGGGGCCGGTCCTCGACACGCCGGAGGCGCCGGAGGCGGGGAACCGTCCGTTGATCGTCGGCGGGGTCGTATCCCTTGGGACGCCGCTATCGGTGCCGCCCGAGCTTGAGCAACTCGCAATGAAAAGGGGTGCGGCGAGAAGCAGAATCAGACACAGCGCAACTGGCTTCGCGTAGCTCATCCTGGACCTCCTAGATGCCGTAACTGCAATGCGGTTGGGCAGTAACTGCTGCCGGTCAACTCTCGTTTACGCTCAGGTGCGAATTGAGCGTCTGTCGCCGAAAGCGCATTCTGCAATTATCGAGCCTCGGCGAGCGTAATTTGTTTTCTCCGGCGGAAAACATGAGTATAATTCATACTGGTCCAGGCGGAGCCTTCCGACGAAAGGGGAGCGATGACAATGGCACGAACGCGCACGATATGCCGTCTCGGTGTCTGCCTTCTCGCCGCAGTGCTTCTCGCGGCCCTCTCCGGATGCGGGAACGGAAACCGGGTGGAGCGCGGCGGGACGCTCGTGGTCGGCGAGATCAACGACTACGAGGGACTGAACCCGATGTCGACGACGGACGCGCACGCCCGCGACGTCTACAATCTCCTGTTCCTCTCGCTCCTCGAGGAAAACCCCGATTTTCTAACCTTCGGGCCGCGCCTCGCCGAGTCGTGGGAGTTCTCGCCGGACCGGCTCGCCCTTACCTTCCACCTGAGAAAGGGCGTCGTCTGGAGCGACGGGACACCGGTGACGGCGCGCGACGTCGAGGCCACGTTCGCCGCGCAGAAGGACACGCTGACCCTCTGGTCGGGGCTGCACCTCAAACAGCACATCGACAGCGTCACGGTCCGGGACGATTACACGATCGTCTACCATTTCAACCTCGCGTACCCCTATCAGGTCATGGATGCGAACGACGGCCCCATCATGCCGAAGCATGTGCTCGACCGTGTGGGGCACGCCGCGTTCGGCAGGATCCCGATCGAGCAGCTTCCGACGGACGGCCCTTTCAAGCTCGGATCATGGGTGCGGGGGCAGGCCCTCACGCTTCTGCGGTACGAGAGCTACTACGAGAAGGGAAAGCCCTACCTCGAGAAGGTCATCTTCAAGATCATCCCCGATCAGGTGACGCTGCTCACGCAGCTCAAGAGCGGAGAGATCAACTGCATGGAGACGGTTCCCCCGGGGGAGATGAACGACATCAAGAAGAATCATCCTGAGCTCGCGATCTACGACTTTCCCACGCGGACGTACAATTACATCGGCTGGAACGCGGCGCGGCCGCTCTTCGCGAGCGCGCGCGTCCGCCGCGCCCTCACGATGGCGATTGACCGGAAGCTCATCAACGAGAATGTCTATTACGGATTCGCCCAGGAATGCACGAGCCCATTCCCGCCGATCATCTGGGCGTACAACCCGGACATCAAAGCGATTCCGTACGATACCGCGGGGGCCCGGCGGCTCCTCGCCGAGGAGGGTTTCAGGGACACGAACGGCGACGGCTGGCTCGAGAAGAACGGGAAGCGCTTCGAGTTCGAGCTCCTCACGCAGTACGGGAACCAACAGCGGAGCGATATTCAGGTGATGGTTCAGGATATGCTGCGCAAAGTGGGCGTCAAAGTGAATCTGGTGACGCTCGAATGGACCGTCTTCCTCGAGCACGTAAAGGCGGGGAACTATGATGCCGAGGTCTCCGCATGGAGGGTCGGTACCAAGGCGGATCTCTCGCCCATATGGGGATGCGCGGCCCGTGGGCCAGAAGGCTTCAATCGCGTAAACTACTGCAACCCCCTCGTCGACAGCCTCAACACGGCGGCCTGCGCCATGCTCGACTTCGAAAAGGCGAAACCGGTCTTCTACCGGGTGCAGCAGCTCATCTACGACGATCAGCCGTACACCTTTCTCAATGTTCAGCGGGCTCGCAACGTCGTCGACGCCCGATTCAAGGGTACGAGGCAGGACGCGATCAGCATGTACCATTATCTCCAGGATTGGTGGGTTTCGCCCGGGAAGAAGTGAGGGAGCGCACGGCGCGGACCCCCCCGCGGAACCGGCACGATCGAGGTTCGGATGATTCACCAGATAGGGCTTGCGGCGCTCGTCAGCGGCGCCACCGCGCAGGCGCTCAAGCCGTTCGTCGACGCCGTCCAGAAACGGGGGTTCAATCCGCTCCGCGTGCTCGACACGGGGGGGATGCCGAGCTCCCATACGTCGGTCGTCACGACCCTGACGACCGGGGTCGCGGCCTACGAGGGGGTATCGTCGCCGCTTTTCGGCATCTCGCTCGTTATCAGTCTCTATTTCATCTTCGAGGCGACGGGGCTCCGCCAGGAGGTCGGCAACCAGGCGCGCGTTCTGAACGAGGTCGTCGAACGGCTCAAGGTCAAGGGTTCGCACCACGTCGAACCCGAGGTTCTCCGCGAGCTTATAGGTCACACGTGGATCGAGGTCTTCGCGGGGCTGGGGCTCGGGCTCATCGTCGCGCTTCTCATGTACTGACGGGCCGCGCGTCCCGGCGCGGTCTTCAGATAGCCGGACGACAGTCAAATAACTCTTGACACGCCGGCGCGGCTCAATCGAGAATCGTCCCGATGAATGTGCGGCGCGCGCAGAGGGTGACGTTGGGCAAAAGGCCAGATCATGGGGGATGATTTGGCTTTTTTCGTACGCGGAGGAGGCACGGGTATGCGGATCATCTCTGTCATAAACCAGAAGGGCGGATGCGGGAAGACGACGGTCGCGATCAACCTCGCCGCGGCGTTCCGGGAGCTCGGGAAGAAGGTCGTCCTCATCGATCTCGATCCGCAGGCGCATGCCTCGCTCGGTCTCAACGTCTCTTCGGATGAAGTCGAAATGACGATCTACGACCTTCTCAAGGATCCGCGCGTCAACGTCTCCGACACGCTCGTCAAGGTCGATGAAAACCTCTACGTCATCCCTGCCTCTCCGGTTTTGAGCGCGATCGAGCAGGAGCTCGCGGGAAAACCGGGCCGGGAGGGGAGGCTGCTCTCGAAGCTGTCCCGGGCGAGCGGGGATTTCGATTATATCGTCATAGATTCCCCCCCGAGCATCGGGCTCCTCACGTTCAACGCCCTCATGGCCTCCGGCGAGGTCATCATCCCGATCGATCCGAGCTGCTTCTCCGTCCAGGGGCTCGAGAAGCTCCGCGAGACGCTCGAGCTCCTCGAGCGCGAGACGAACCACGCGATGGGCGTGCACGTTCTCATGAGCAACGTCGAGAGGCGGACCGCATTCAGCCGCGAGATCATCGACGTCGTCCAGCGCGACCACGGCAACGTGCTTCTGAAGACGATCATCTGCCACTCGGTGCGCTACAAGGAAGCAGCGCTCCAGGGAAAGCCGATCTTCGGCATGAAACACGTCGAGCAGCTTCAGGAGGACTTTCTCGCGCTTGCGCGGGAGATCGAGGCGAACGCCCCGGTCCTGGCGGTCGAGAACATCGATGATTGGATCGTGCGCCTTCACGGACCGCGGCGTGTCGCGGAGGGGATTCTCTTCATGCTCAATGCGCCGAACGCCCAGAACGTCTACGTCACCGGCGAGTTCACGAACTGGTCGCGGGAGGGAATCAGGATGGAGAAGGACGGGAAGACCGGCTTCTGGAAGGCCGTCCTTCACCTCGAGCCCGGCGAGTACGAGTACCGGTTCATCGTGGACGGCGTCTGGATCAAGGACCCGAACAATACCGACTCCGTGCTCAACGAATTCGGCCAGGAAAACTCTCTCCTCGTCGTGTAGATCATGCCCGAGAGACGATCACCTCGAACGCTCCGCGATGTTTCGCACCTTTTTCTTTCGGGAACCGAGCACGGTCGCGGCGCGGCCCCGCGCAGCACCGTGTGCGTCTGGGTCGCCGTTGTCGGCGCGTCGCTGAATCGCGCCCATTTCGCCGCCGGCGTCGCAGCCGCGTTCGCCCGGCAGGGAATGTGCGTATCGCTCCTCGAGGTGTGCCGCGGCCTTCCGAATATCGGCTACTATTTCGGCATGGAGCCCCCGGCGTACCTCGCGCCGACGCTCGATCGTTCGGAGCTCGTGATCGGCGTCTGGAACGGGGAGGTCCGCTTCTGCTTCTCGTCCGACGCGGCCGCCTTCGAGCGGTATCGCGGCGAGGATCTGCCTCCCGGGGCTCCTCATGCGATCGTCGTGGCCTTTTCATACCCGCCGGAGCGTGACGCGGCGCGCTTTCTCGAGGGACTGCGCGGCGCGGCGGCCGCGGCGTCGGATGAGGGGGACGCGCCAGGACAGCGCCCGCCGGACGCCGTCATCGCCGCGGGGTGCGGGGAGAGCGCCGGGCGCGCACGGGCCCTTACGGCGGGGATGCGGGATGCCTTTCCGCATGCAGCCATATTTCTCCTCGGGGACGACGCGAACGCGGAGCGCCCGGGCGATGCCGATGAGGGCCTCGCCGTCCCGGCGGATCTCCGCGCCTCCTGGGCGAGGCGGCTGCCGCCGGTCGATCAGCTGTTCGGCGAGCTCGCCGCCGGTCTCCTGCAAGTCGTCAGTCAGCGTCGGAGGAGGGGGAGCGGCCATGCGGCGAACGGATAGCGGCCGTTCGGATGCTGTCGCCGTGCTCGCGCTCGCGCGGCGTCTCGGCCCGCTCGCGCTGCGGCGGCTCTTCGTCAGGTTCTGCCACGAGGTCTCCCGTTTCTCGGACGGATTCGAGATCGAGATCGCTCCGTTCGATTGTATCCTGCGCGATTCCGCGAGCGGATTCTCCGTCACCGTCTCTCCCCTCAGGGAGCTCTTTCTCGTCTCGCTCGGCGAGAGCCGCTCGTTCGACATCCGGGTGTCGTCCGTCGAGGGCTACGTCTCGGCTCTCGACCTCGCTCTCGCCGCCTACCTCGCCGCCGCCTCGAAGGCGTCTCCGGCCGCGTGACGGCCTCGTGAGCGGGGACCCGGCGACGGGGGCCCCGGAGCGATCTTCGCCAAGCCCGCGTTCCCGCCAGTCCGGCCGCCTCTTATTCTCTTTCGCGCCGGCGGGAATCTTTTTATCTTTCATATGTTGAAGGTGCGTGGAGGCGGGATGATGACGACGATGAAAATTGCGCTTGCCCTGGCGCTTCTTGCGGCGCTCGCGTTTCAGTCGTGCTTGTTCCAGAACGATCCGCTCGCGCCGAACCAACCGCCGGCGATACAATCATACACACCGCAGCTGACGTTCTTCTCGCTGACGATCCCGGATTCGTGCGTGTTCTCGATCAGGGCCCGCGACCCCGACGGCGACCAACTGGCCTATTCGTTCGCCGCGGGCGATTCCATTCTCAGCGGCTGCGATTCGGTCAAGTTCTACGCCGTCAAGGCGGGCCTGTACGATATCCTCGGGGAAGCGAAGGACGGGACGACCGAGGCGCGCCACGAATGGCACGTTACCGTTCTCGAGAAGAACAATCAGAAGCCGGCGATCACATGGTTCATCCCCGATCAACGGCTCGTGGCGTGCGCCGTCGGCGAGACGCTCGAGTTCCATTTCAAGGCCTCGGACGATCATCCGGAAGCCCTCCAGTATTCGTACCTGCTCAACGGGGCACTCCTCCATTCGGGCTCGGCCGATCTCATCAATCGCTTCATGGAGCGCGGGGATTTCCTGCTCGAGGGGATCGTGTGGGACGGCCAGTACGGCGATACGGTGCGATGGAACGTCAGCGTGACCGGCTTCCCGGATACGCTCCCGCCCGCGCCGATCCTCGATCTCGCCGGAACGCCCGGCGACGTGGACGGCTCGATCTCGCTCGAGTGGACGGCGCCCGGCGACGACGGGAACGTGGGAACGGCCGCCTCCTACATCGTGAAGACCTCGGTCTACCCGATCGTGACGGAGGACGACTGGAAGCAGGCCGACGGCAAGCCCGGCGAGCCGGTGCCGTCTCCCGCGGGAACCAGGGAGCGGATGAGTATCAGGAACCTCTCGTCGGGCGGCTATGTGTACGTGACGATGCGGGCGGTCGACGATTTCTTCAACCTGTCGCCGATGGGCAACTGCGTCAAGGTGCTCGTGAGGGGCATCGACATCGGCGGAGAGGCTATCAATGCCATAACGATGGAGCCCGTCGAGGGGATTTTCGTCTCGACGAGCGCCAAATCCGATACGACGCCCGCCGACGGGAACTACGTGCTTCGCAACGTTCCTTCCTACACGACCGGGATGACCGCGCGAGACGAGAACGTGGCGGGACAGCTCGGGAACTATTTCGACGTCGCGGTTCCGATCACGGTGATCACGCAATACATCGCGATGAACTTCTATATGATCCCGGCGTTCACTCTCGTCAACACCGTTCAGCCGGACGATTACCAGGGACGATTCCTCGTATTCTTCAAGTCGATCACCAAGACGGACGGCTACCTCGGCGCGTCTACCGTATACAGGGGATGGAATCACTGGCCGATCACCGTTTATAATCCTCCGATGGTCTACAAGAGTGCCGGACACGACAGCACCGATCTTCAGGCCGCGTGCACGAGAAGCATTGCGGACTGGGAACAGTCGACCGGCCTGGATCTCTTCACCGAGGTCGGCTCCCCCGACGGGGCCGATGTGCTGGTCAGGTACGACACGTCAACGGTGGACCGCCACAACGTTAAAACCACCGCGCTGAATTCCGACGGGACGCCGGCGCGAAAGGAGCTCTGGGTTTTCACGAAGGATGCGGAGGTCCCCTATTGGAGGTTCGCGGACCTGATCTTCGCGCACGAGCTCGGGCACGTTATCGGGCTCGATCACAGCAGGAACGTCGGTCACCTCATGGTCGGCTTGACGATGCCGCAGGTTCAGCATCCGACGACGGATGAAATCAGAGTAGTCCAGATCATACACAATCTGCCGAACATCTATGACTATAAGAACATACTTGAGGAATAGGACATCCTGACGCAGCCGGCCCCAGATTGTGCCAAAATGGCAGTTTCGAGTCCCTCTATCTGCTGTGCCCTCACCCGCCCGGGTTCCTCCGGGTCGGATAATTTCAATTGAAATAGCTCGTTATCGAATATACCCTTCATGATGCGGCTCTGGCACGGGGGGTGCGAGTCCATCCCGAAAGAGATACCGCAAAGGGAGGAAGAGCGTGATGAGTTTCGAGAAATTCACCGTGAAGGCGCAGGAGGCTCTCGCCTCGGCCCAGGAGCTTGCGCTCAAACGAAATCATACCGAGACGACTCCTTTCCATCTGCTCACGGCTCTCCTCGAGCAGGAGGAAGGGGTTGTCATGCCCGTCCTCAAGAAATTGGGGGTCGCCGTGCCGGCGATCGCGGAGAGCGTCGAGCGCGCGCTCGAACGGCTTCCGCGCCTCGAAAAGGGAATGGGGGACTCGAGGCTGTCCGTCGAGCTCCAGGAGATCATCAAGCGCTCTCTGAGCGAGGCGGACGAGCTCCATGACGATTACGTAAGCACGGAGCACATGCTCCTCGCCCTTGTCGAGGACCGGAGCGGCGCCGGGGCGCTTCTCGCTCAGAATGGCGTGCGGCGGGACGCCGTTCTCCAGGCGCTCTCCGGCGTGCGCGGTTCGCAGCGGGTCACGGATCAGAACCCCGAGAGCAAGTACCGGGCGCTCGAGCGCTTCACGAGGGATTTCGTCGACCTCGCGCGCCGCGGGAAGCTCGACCCCGTGATCGGGCGCGACGAGGAGATCCGGCGCGTGAGCCAGGTTCTCACGCGGCGCACGAAAAACAACCCCGTTCTCATCGGCGAGCCGGGCGTCGGCAAGACGGCCATCGTCGAGGGTCTCGCCCAGCGCATCGCCGCGGGAGAAGTGCCCGAGAGCCTCAAGGGCAAGAGGCTCCTCGGCCTCGACATGGGCTCGATCGTCGCCGGAACGAAGTTCAGGGGCGAGTTCGAGGAGCGCTTCAAGGCGGTGATCAAGGAGATCACCGACGCCGAAGGGCAGATCATCCTCTTCATCGACGAGCTGCACACGCTGGTCGGCGCCGGGGCCGCCGAGGGGGCGATCGACGCCTCGAACATGATCAAGCCCGCGCTCGCCCGGGGCGAGCTCCGCTGCATAGGGGCGACGACGCTCGACGAGTATCGAAAACACATCGAGAAGGACGCGGCCCTCGAGCGGCGCTTCCAGATAGTCGTCGTGCGCGAGCCGAGCGTCGACGAGACGGTCGCGATCCTGCGCGGTCTCAAGGAGAAGTACGAGGTTCACCACGGCGTCCGCATCGTCGACGGCGCCCTCATTGCCGCGGCGAAGCTGTCGCACCGCTACATCACGGGGCGCTTCCTGCCGGACAAGGCGATCGACCTCGTCGACGAGGCCGCCTCCCGTCTCAGGCTCGAGATGGACTCGATGCCGATAGAGCTCGCCGAGATACAGGACAAGATCACGCAGCTCGAGATAGAGCGGCGGGCGCTCGAGAAGGAGAAGGACCCCGCGGAGGTGGCGACGCGGCTGTCCGCGGTCAAGGAGCGGCTCTCGGATCTCAACGAGAAGGCGGCGGGGCTTCGCGTCCGCTGGGAGAACGAAAAGGGCGCCGTCCGCGCGATCCGGGAGCTTCAGGAGAAGCTCGACAAGGCGCGCACCGACGAGCAGATCGCCCAGCGAGAGGGGAACCTCGAGCGCGTCGCCGAGATCCGCTACGGCGTCGCCGTCGACCTCGGCGCGAAGCTCGCCGAGGCGAGGAAGCGGCTCAAGGAAATGCAGGAATCCGGGCGGAGCCTCCTCAAGGAGGAGGTCACCGAGAGCGATATCGCCGACATCGTGAGCAAGTGGACCGGCATTCCGGTGAGCCGCATGCTCGAGGAGGAGCGCGAGAAGATCCTCCACCTCGAGGATCGCCTCGCGAAGCGCGTCATCGGCCAGCGGGAGGCCATCGAGGCGGTGGCGAACGCCGTGCGGCGCTCCCGCGCCGGGCTCCACGACCCGCGGCAGCCGCTCGGATCGTTCATATTTCTCGGTCCCACGGGCGTCGGAAAGACCGAGCTCGCGAAGGCGCTCGCGGAGGTGCTCTTCGACGACGAGAACAGCATGGTCAGGATCGATATGAGCGAGTACATGGAGAAGCACTCGGTCTCGAGGCTCGTGGGCGCGCCTCCCGGCTACGTCGGGTACGAGGAGGGGGGGTACCTCACGGAGGCCGTGCGGCGGAACCCGTATTGCGTCATTCTTTTCGACGAGATCGAGAAAGCCCACCCGGACGTTTTCAATATTCTTCTCCAGCTCCTCGACGACGGCCGTCTCACCGACGCGCAGGGGCGCACGGTCGACTTCAAGAACGCGATCGTCATCATGACGTCGAATCTCGGAAGCGAGTATCTCAAGGAGCGCGATTCCCTGGGGGAGGACGAGATCTCGCGCCGGATGATGGAGAGCCTGCGCGCCTTCTTCAGGCCCGAGTTCCTGAACCGGGTCGACGAAACGGTCGTGTTCCATTTCCTGAGCCGCGACGACATACTGAAGATCGTCGACATCCAGGTGGAGGCCATCAACGCGAGGCTCGCGGAGAGAAATCTCACGCTGAAGCCCACCGCCGCGGCGCGGAAGGCGCTGGTCGAGCACGGCTACAGTCCGGACTTCGGGGCGCGGCCTCTCAAGCGTCTCATGCAGAAGTGGCTCCTCGATCCGCTCGCGCGGCTGGTGATAGAGGGCGCCGTCTCGGATGGGGACACCGTCCAGGCCGACTGGAAAGAGGGCGGCATCATTCTCAGGAAGAAATAGGTGCGCCCGCGCGCATTCCCTGCTCCCGACGCGCGATGTTGACCTTCGCCAACCGGCGAACCGGATGCCATTCCCGTTTAAATGCCAATCTTGACAAAGAGTTAGATTTGGTGTAGTATTATGATATCTTGTTCCGCTCTCCTCTTCTCGCTGAGAACAGGGGTATTGGGTCCAAAGGAGCTGCAACATTCGGTCGAGAATCAGCGATCGAGAGACAAATACCCGTTCAATTCGTCTTGGTGATCGAACTCGTTTCTAGGAGGGTTTGAGAATGGGACGGATCTTGTCCGCACTCATCGCTCTCAGCATATGCATTGCGCTGGCCGCGTCCGCCCTGAGTGCCTCGACGCTTTCGTGGAAGTTCACACTGGACCCGTCCCGGATCACGTACCTTGAAACGGCGCCCGGCCAGTCGCAGGTGCGGATCGACGGGTACAGCTCGCTCGAGTACTTCGATTATCCCTCGCTGCCGTACCGGGTCGTGAGCTTCCTCGTGCCGCAGGGGGACGACGTCTCTTCATGCCGTCTCGAGGTGCTCGACGAGACCGCGGTCGCTCCCGCGAAGCCCCTGGTGCCCTATCGGGGCAGCGCGCGCGTCGACGGGACGATCGCCGGCGTGGCCATCGCGAAAGCCGAGGCCGAATCGGAGAACGGGCTCTTTCCGAAATGGCAGGTCCGCTATCTTGGCTCGAACCTCTACCGCGGCTATCGCATCGCCACCGTAGCCGTCTACCCGCTCAGGTACAACGTCAAGTCCGGCGGGATCGTTCTGGACAAGGAAGTCCGCCTCGTCGTCGAGACTGCGCCCGCGCTTCCGCAGGGCGACGCCGCGGAGCGCATGCGCGCCATATCCGGCTTCAGGGAGGAGTCCCGCAGGAACGTAGCCCGGATGGTCATCAACCCGGAAGCGGCCGCGGCCTATTCGTTCAACGAGGTCAAGGTCGACCCGGGCACGAAGGCCTTCGCGCCGAGCTTCGAGCCGAGCATGCAGGGGTCGGACGTCTCCTACCTCATCATCACGAACGAGGCGATGGCGCCGGCATTCCAGCGGCTGGCCGACTGGAAGACGAAAAAGGGGATTCCCGCCGTCGTTCGCACGGTGGAATGGATCGCGCAGAACAGCCGGTCCGGGGCGGATCTCGCTGAATCCGTGCGCAACTACATCCGCGCCGCCTATGCGCAGTGGGGAGTCGAGTGGGTCGTTCTCGGCGGGGACACGGACGTGATTCCCGCCCGCCTCGCCTACTGCAGCTTCTACACGGGCGATTTCATTCCAACGGATATGTACTTCTCGTGCCTCGACGGCAACTGGAACGCGGACGGCGATTCGCTCTGGGGCGAGGCGTTCCACTCCACGGCCGATCCCGGCGACAACGCCGACCTGTACGCCGAGGTATACGTCGGCAGAATGCCCGTTTCGACGCTCGCGGAAGCGAACGTCCTCGTGAACAAGACGATCAACTACGCGACGCCGACCGACATGGCGTCGAAGTCCAAGTTCCTCATGCTCGCCGAGGTCGTGTTCCCGTCCCCCTACAATCCGGGCGATCCGATCGTCCTGGACGGCGCGGAGATCGCGCAGAGCGTGTACAGCCTCTACCTCCAGGGCAATCCCGACGTGACGGCCTCGCGTCTTTACCAGAATTACACCGCCTACCCCGGTTCGATTCCCCTTTCGAAGGACGCGGCGATCGACTCCATGGACGCGGGCACGAACCAGGTCATCGATGTCGGACACGGCTACAAGTACAACATGTCGGTCGGCGACGGGAGCATCCTCAACTACGACGCGAACAGTCTCACGAACGGTCAGAAGCTCTTCTCCATGTATCTCATGAACTGCACGAGCGTCGCCTTCGACACGGACTGCCTCGCGGAGTATTTTCTCAAGAACCCGAACGGCGGCGCGTTCGCGGTCACCGGCTCGAGCAGGTCCGCGTTCCCGAGCGCATCACGGCCGTATCTCGACGAGTACTATCAGCTCCTCTTCATGGACAACGTCGTCCAGCTCGGCAAGCTTCAAACGATGTCGCGGCTCCCGTTCACGCCGAGCGCCAACGGCGAGACGGCGGACCGGTGGACCCACTTCATCTACAATTACCTCGGAGATCCCGAGGCGTGCATATTTCAGGGAAGGGCGATAGCCTACGCGGTCACCAAGCCCTCGACGGCCGTGTTCGGCCCGAACACGATTCATATCAGCGTGACGAGCGAGAGCTCTCCGGCGGACTCCGCGGTCGTCTGTCTCTACAAGAGCGGCGACGACTACGCCTATGCGCCGACGGGCCCGGCCGGGACGGTCACATTCTCCAATTTCCTCGTCAAGAGCTCCGGCGAGATCTACGTCACGGTGACGGGGCGCAATCACGCGCGGTATGCCGACTCCATCCTCGTCACGCAGCAGACCCCTGCGTACGTGAGGGTGAACAACACAAAGGCCGAGGACTACATCGTCGGAAATAACGACGGCGTGCTCGACGCCGGGGAGACTGCGAACCTGCAGGTCGAGCTCCTGAACTCGGGGCAGACGACGGCGACCGGTCTCAGCGCAAAGGTCCGCACGATGGATCCCGGCGTCACGGTGACCGACAGCACGGCGATCTATCCGGACCTCGCAGCCGGCGCCAAGGCATATAACCTCGATCCCTTGGTGATCCACGTCCTTCCCTCGGTCGCGGATCAGCATCCCGTCGACTTCACCGTCGAGGTCCGCGACGGGTCGGGACATCTCTGGTCGGAGAAGTTCGCCATGGACGTCCACGCTCCGAATATCGAGATCTACGTCAGCACCTCGAGCGACACGCTGCCGTACGGCAACAACAACGGGGTCATCGAGGAGGGCGAGCATTTTCTCTACAAGATCGGATTGAAGAACTTCGGCACGGGCGCCGCGCAGGGGATCGTGGGGCGCATTCATTCGCTCGACAGCGATATCACCGTCTACGACAGCCTGTCGACCTACGCCGATATTCCGCTTCTTGGCATCAAGTACGGGGACGGGTTCGTGCTGTCCGAGCGCAATCTCAACCAGATCAACCTTTTCTTATTCGTCGCGACCGACCGCTACGGAAGAACGTTCAGCAAGCGAATGGAGCTCCGCAAGCCGAAGGCGCCCAAGACCGTCGTCCTCAACACGTCGTTCGGCCCGGCCGAGATTCACGCGACGTGGCGCAGACCCGACTCGCTCGAGGCGTACCGGTACCAGGTGTACCATTCGCTCGCGTCGGGGGGTCCGTACACCCTCGCCAACAAGGATCTCATCAACTACACGCTGTTTACCGACGCGGGGCTGTCGCCGAGCACACGCTACTACTACGTGATCACGCTCGTCGACTCCTGCGGCAACGAGGGGCCGCGGAGCGTCGAGAAGACCGCGACGACGAGCCCGCCGCAGCTCGTAGGCTGGCCCAACAAGGTGGGCAAGGAGACGGCGAGCAGCGTCAAGGTTGGCGACATCGACGGCGACGGGCGGCCGGAAGTCGTGGTCGGTTCCGACTACATCTACGCATGGCACGGGAACGGCGTCGAGGTGCGCGACGGCGACAATCAGCCCCTCACGTGGGGCATCTTCAGCACGCTCGGGAACGGCTACACGGCGACGGTAGCGCTTGCGAACCTTGACGGGGTGCCGGGGCTGGAGATCGTGGGAGCGTCGTGGGGCACGAAGCAGATATACATATTCAACAAGAACGGTGATGTGCTTCCGGGGTGGCCGAAGACGACGCAGAATCTCTGCTGGGCGAGCCCGGTAGT
>JBEKAW010000001.1:0-32900 GCA_050015715.1 Candidatus Krumholzibacteriaceae bacterium | reverse complement strand
ACTGACCTCCGTGCGGAACGCCGTCCAGATCCTCAGCGCGAAAGACGAGCCGCTCGACGACGTCGAGCGCGAACGTTTCCTCGACATCGGGTGCCGCAACATCGAGAAGCTTATCAGCTCGCTCGACGGGCTTCAGAAGGTGTTCATGGTCGAGTCGGGCGAGATCAACGCCTACCGGTCGCTGATCAGGGTCGGCAGAGAGCTCGGCGCGATCCTCGGCGAATGCGAGCGCAACGGTCTCATCGAGGGATTCAAGCTCCGGGCCCCGGACTACACGGCGCTCACGTGCAGGTCGCGGCTCAGGGAGTACGTCATGAACGGGGTGGAGGCCATGGCCGGCTGGCTCGGTCGGGTCCCGTACATCGAGTGCACGGTCACGGCGAGCGACGGCGTGGAAGACGGCCTCGATGAGCCCGCGCTCTTCATAACGCTCATCCCGTGCGGACGGACCGGCGAGATCAAAGTAGCCCTCAAGGACTACTTCGCATTCGACGAGATTCGCAGAGAGCTTATCCTCGAACGGCTCGCCGAGGCACTCGACGGCACGCACGCGGTCGCCCCAAACGACGCCCTCCGCCTGAGACTGCCCGCCGCGCCCTCCTTCGACAAGGACCGGGACCTCATTCATCCGCTCCACATGATGCTCGAGCGTTCGGATCTCGAGCGCACCGCGTTCCACCTCGTCTCGATGCGTCTGTACGGCGCAGTCCCCGACGCGCGGAGATTCTCGCGGCTGCTCGAGACGAACCTCTGCGCCCTCTTCGGGAAGGACGACTGGCTCGTCGCGCGCGAGGAGAGCCCCGACCGCTTCGCGCTTTTCGTGACCGGCGCCTCGCAGGCGCAGATCGAAGAGGCGATGAAGAGTCTCCGCGAGCGGTTCGCGAATTGCTGCCGCGAGCGGGGGGAGGAGCTCTATCCGGCGATTCGATGGGAGATCACCTACAGCCGCGAGGCCGGCGCATGCTCCGATCCCCTCGACCGCGCGGCGTTCGCAGCCATCGTCTAGGGGAGCGCGAGCCAGGGAACAATCAACGGCGAGTCGAAAAGACCTCTTCGCGCCCGGCGCCGCGCTCGAGATCCGCGCCCCTCTCCTCGTGCGGGTTCATCGAGAGGAGCAGCAGGCTCAACGGCTCCGTGATCGTATGGCGGACGTTCGGCAGGTGGTTGTGGAAGAAGAATCGGCCCGAGCGAAGGTCCATGAGCTTGTGAAAAGCGAGCTTGCCGGTGAGACCGTCGCAGCGCGCGTGAATGATCTCACCCTTCTCGAAGTAGATATCCCCCTTCGAATCGGTGTTCACGACGAGGAGCCGGCCGGTCCGCAGGTTGGAGTGGACGAGAGAGACGATGTCGAGAATGGGAATGAGGGATATCGTCCCCTCGAGCGGGTAGTTTCTCCGGAGCATTCTTCGGCGGACGTCGATCGCGAGAACGCACAGGACGGCGGCGAGGACGAGAAGCACGAGGTGCGCGAGGACGAAGCGCCCCGAACGTGCGAGCACTCCCCTCGAATCATCGATCGCCCTGCGCCCCTGCTCGACGACCGCCGCGGAGACCGCACGCTCGCGCCCGGGCGGGGCGGGCGCCTGCGCGGCGGTGCGGTTCAGCCCGGCGAGCTGCTCCTTCGCCCACGCGTTCGACGGGTCCTCCCCGATGACGGCCTCGAGCGCCGTGCGCGCCTTTTCGTCTCCCGCGGACGTCGTATCCATGAGCGCGATCTGCGCGTCCGCGAGAAGCTTCTCGAGCCGCGAGCTTCGTTCGCGTTTGTCCATCTGGGATATCATCGAAGCGGCCTCGGCGTTCGAGGGGTCGGCCTCGCGCGCCCTCGAGAGGTATTCCCGCGCCGTCTTCGGGTTTCCCTTGGCGAGCTGGCACTGCGCCATGAGGGCGAGCGCCGCCGCGTCGTCGCTCTTGAGGCCGAGGTACGATGAGAGCTTCGGAATCGCCTGGTCGTAGTCTTTCGAGTTCATGTACGAGCGCGCTTCCGCGAGCGTGGCGCGCTCGAGCGTCGCCTCGATCCGCGCGAGCCGCTCCCTCGCCCATGACGCCCCCGGATCCTGCTGCAGTCCGCGGATGAGAAGCTCGCGGGCATAGTCGAGCTTTCCCCGCGACTCGTATATCTGGGAGAGCTGCCAGATCGCCGAGGTGAATGACGGGTCCTTCGTGAGCGCATCCTTGAGGATGGCCTCGGCCCCGTCGGAATCCCCGCGCGAAAGGGCCTTCTGGGCGTCGACGAAGAGCGCCTCCGCCGTCGAGCGCGGATCGCTCTCCGGCTGCGCCTCGGCGGCGGCGCACGAGACGAGCGCGATGAGAATTGCGCCAATCAGGACGTGAATCTTCATATACCGGTCCTCCGAATCGCCCTTTTCGCAAATACCGTTCCAGATGCGGGCCTCCCGCCGGCGAAATGATGCGTTCACCCGATTTCGCGACCCTCGGGAGGGGACAGCTTGGGGGGTGTCCCGGCTGCACGCGGCGGTTGAGCGAAGCGCCGCAAGTATATGATTGATTTTGCGGATACGCTTTTGATAGAATGCCCCCCGTTCACCCGAGCAGGGGGTATGGATGCAGCCCTACCGCGAAG
The DNA here is from genome assembly GCA_050015715.1 of Candidatus Krumholzibacteriaceae bacterium. GTDB lineage: Bacteria > Krumholzibacteriota > Krumholzibacteriia > Krumholzibacteriales > Krumholzibacteriaceae > SSS58A. Next base: position 30,319 of record JBEKAW010000001.1, on the reverse strand, counting down.
TTTTTTGGAATATAGGCTATCATTATATTTTCTATTCGCTTGCGGGCCTTGCCTCCGCGATTTTTCTGTACGGTCTCGCCCGGCGCTGGAGACTCTGGCGTTCTGGCTGGCCCGAGAAGCGCGGCGGCTCCTTCGACTGGGGGCTCGTCCTCGAGCGCGTCTTCCTCAACGCCTCGATTCTCAAAGGGGATCCTCTCGGCGGGATCACTCATCTGTCGATCATGTGGGGATTCATGGTTCTTTTCCTCGGAACGGCCCTCTCGACGATCGATCACTGGATAATCTCTTACCTGAGGGGCGACCTCTATCTTGCCTATGCATTCGTGCTCGACATGGCGGGCGCCGCCCTTATCGGGGGCATCGTGCTCGCGTATCTCCGCCGGTACGTCTTCAAGCGCGAGCGGATGGTCACGGTCGTTCGCGATCACGTCGTTCTCATTCTCCTTTTCTTTATCGCGGTCACCGGGTTCATGGTCGAGGGTTTCAGGCTCCGCGCGCAGACCCTTCCGTGGCATGAGCCGTCGCCGGTCGGGCAGTGGATCGCCTCGGTCTCGGGTCTCTCCGTCGCCGGGGCGCGCCTCGCGCACAAGCTCACGTGGTGGGTGCACGCGCTCTCGAGCCTGTTCTTCATCGCCTATTTCCCGTTCTCCAAGTTCATCCACGTCTTCGCGGCGCCCGTCAACGTAACGCTCGAAGGGATGGGTTTCAATCCGTTCCTCACGCTCGAGGAGCGCGAGGCGCTCAAGAGCGATTTCAGTTTTCGGCAGCTCATCATGCTCGACGCGTGCACGCAGTGCAACCGGTGCACCGTCGTCTGTCCGTCGAGCATCGCGCATGAATCTCTCAAGCCGCGCGCGGTGATCGACGAGGCGGGGCGCTTCGTGCGCCGGAAGAGCGGGTTCGGTTTTCGCCCGGGGCGCGCCGGGGACGCATCGCTCCCGAAGGCGCGGGCGGTCGAGGGGGATCCCGTCTGGTTCTGCACGACGTGCAGCCACTGCTACCGGGAATGCCCCGTCGCGATAAGCCCGATGGACGTCATTCGCGAGATCCGGACGGCGCGCGTCGAGGGAGGGGAGGACGTTCCGGTCAACGTCCAGGAGATGCTCGAGTCCGTCTACAAGTTCAAGAATCCATGGCAGGGCGCCAAGGGCAAGCGCATGGACTGGGCGGCGGGGCTCGACGTGCCGCTCCTGCAGGAGGGGGCCGCGGGCTCCCGCTGCTTCTACGTCGGCTGCACCTTCGCGTACGACGCGAGGCTCCAGGAGGTGCCGCGCGCGGCCGTCGCGATCTTCAAGGCGGCCGGCTACGAGTTCGGCGTCCTCGGGAAGGAAGAGGTTTGCTGCAGCGAGTTCGTCCGGGGCGTCGGAGAGGACGGTCTCTTCACGGAGCTCGCCACGCAGAACGTGGACGCGTTCGCGCGCTACGGTGTCCGTGAAATCGTCACGCCGTGCCCGCACGGCTTCCATACATTTTCGAACGAGTATCGCCGCATGGCGCCGCCGATGGCGGGGCGCACCGTCCGGCACGTCTCCCAGGTGCTCGAGGAGCTCATCTCGTCGGGCGCCGTGCGCCTCGACGGCGGCGGGGAGCGCACCGTCACCTACCACGACCCCTGCTTTCTCGGGAGACGGAACGGCGTCTACGACGCTCCGCGCAACGTCCTGAAATCGATCCCCGGCGTGCGCCTCGTCGAGATGAAGCGCTCGCGGGAGCGGAGCCTCTGCTGCGGCGGCGGGGGCGGCAGAATGTGGATCGAGGCGGGGGAAGGGGAGAAGATCGCCGAGGTCCGCGTGCGCGAGGCGGCGGCGACCGGCGCGGGGACGATCGTCACCGCGTGTCCCTTCTGCTTCACGAACCTCGATGACGCGGTCAAGACGGCCGGTTTCGAAGGCACGGTCGTCGTCAAGGATCTGACGGAGCTCGTGGCCGAAAGCCTCTCCAGCCGGAGCGCCGGCTAAGAAAGGGATCTCGAAATGGAGATTCTCGTGTGCGTGAAGAAGGTTCCCGACACCGCCGACGCGGAGGTGGTCCTCAGGCCCGACGGCAGGGGCATCAGGGAGGAGGACCTCGCGTTCGGCATCAACGAATGGGACAACTACGCGGTCGAGGAGGCGATCCGGATCAAGGAGACGCACGGCGGCCGGGTGACCGTGGCGACGATCGGCTCCGCCGACAGCGAGGACGTCCTCAGGCGCTGCCTCGCCATGGGCGCCGATGAGGCGATCATGGTCGAGGAGGCGCCCTTCAAGGGCTCGGATCCGTACGGAATCGCGAAAGGGCTTCGCGGCGTCGTCGCGAAGGGCTCCTACGATCTCGTGCTCGCCGGCGTGCAGGCGGGGGACGACGGCTTCGGAATGGTCGCACCCGTTCTCGCCGGATACCTCGGATGGACCCACGCGACGCTCGTCACGTCGGTCTCCCTCGAGGGGGCGAAGGTCGCCGTGACGCGGGAGCTCGAGGGCGGGCTCGAGGAGACCCTCAGGCTCGCGCTTCCCGCGGTGCTCGCGATACAGACCGGTATCAACGAGCCCCGCTACGTCTCGATCATGGGAATACGGAAGGTGCGCGCGAAGGCCATCCCGGTCCTCGATCTCGCGGCGGTGGGGCTCGCCGCCGGCGAGGTCGGCGAGAAGGCCAACGTGCTCCGCGAGACAGGTCTCGCCGTGCCGCCCGCGGGCAGGGAGGCCGAGATGATCAAGGGCACGCCCGCGGAGGTCGCCCGGAAGATTCTCGACATCATCCGGGAGAGCGGGGGGGTGGCGTAAATGGCAAAGGTCTTCGTCGTCGTCGAGCACCGGCAGGGCGCGATCAGGGACGCGACGTTCGAGCTCGTCACGCTCGCCCGGGAGCTCGAGAGCAGGTTCGGTCTCGAGCCGGCCGCGGTCGTCATCGGGCGCAACGTGCGGCCGTTCGCGGACACCCTCTCGAAGTATCTCCCCGAGACGATCGTCGTCGAGAGCGAGGCGCTCGAAAATTTCCGTTACGAGACGTACGCCGCGGCGCTCAAGGATCTCATCGAGAAGGAAACGCCGCTCGTGACGCTCTGTCCGCACTCGGCGTTCGGCATGGAGCTCTTCCCGAGGCTCTCCGTCGAGACCGGCCGCCCGTGCGCGACCGACTGCGTCAAGGTCGAGATGGACAATCTGAACTTCGTCGTCGTGCGGAGCATCTACAACGGAAAGATCAACTCGCGGCTCGCCCTTGGCTCGTCGGTCGGCTACCTCATCACGGTGAGGGCCGGGAGCTACGCCCCGGCGGCGGAGGGGGCCCGTGCGGGTGCGATCCGCGACTGCCCGCCTCCCGCCTTCGACGCCCCGTTCAGGACGGAGTTTCTCGGCTACCGGGAGGCGGCAGCCGGCGCGATCGACATCTCGCAGGCGCCGTTTCTCCTGTCGATCGGCCGCGGGATCAAGGACCCCGAGAACATCCCGAGGGCCGAGGATCTCGCCGTGAAGCTCGGCGCGGTGCTCTCGTGTTCGCGCCCCGTCGTCGACAAGAAGTGGCTCGCGAAGGAGCGCCAGGTCGGCACCTCGGGGCGGACCGTGAAGCCGAAGGTCTACCTCGCGATGGGAATCAGCGGCGCGTTTCAGCATCTGGCGGGTATAAAGGGATCCGGGGTCTTCATCGCCGTCAACCGGGATCCGAAGGCCCCGATCTTCCGCGCCGCCGACTACGGCGTCGTCGAGGACATGTTCAAGATCATCGATGCCCTGAAGGAGAAGCTCGGCAGTTAGCCTCGTGGAGGAGAACATGGATTTCGAACTGACCAAGGAGCAGAAGGATATCAGGCAGGCGGCGCGGGAGTTCGCCGAAGGGGAGTTCGACAAGGATCTCGCGATGCAGCACGACAAGGAACATTCCTTCCCACGCTCGATCTGGAAGAAGGCGTGCGAGCTCGGGTTCGTGGGGATCCATTTTCCCGAGGAGTTCGGCGGACAGGGGCTCGGCGTCATGGAGAACGCGCTCGTCGTCGAGGAGTTCTGCCGAAGGGACTCCGGGCTCGGGACGGCGATCGCCCTGAGCGACTTCGCCTCAGAGATCATCATGCGGCACGGATCGCAGGAGCAGAAGGCGAAATATCTTCGCGGGGTCGCCTCGGGCGCCATGATATCGTCGGGCTGTTTCACGGAGCCGAACCACGGAAGCGACATCACGATGATGGATACGTCCGCCGTCAAGGAGAAGGACGGGTGGCTCATCAACGGCACGAAAACGTTCATCACGAACGGCACGATCGCCGATTTCTACATCGTGCTCTGCCAGACCGATCCAGCGGCCAAGCCCACCTATCGAGGGCAATCCCTTATCCTTGTTCCGAAGGGTGTGCCGGGGCTCGACGCGACCGAGGTCGGCGACAAGATGGGAATCCGCATGACCTCGACCGCCGAGGTGTCGTTCAGCGGCGTCAAGGTGCCGCTCCAGAACACAATCGGTCAGGAGGGGAGGGGCTTCTACCAGGTGCTCGAGTTCTTCGACGAGAGCCGCGCCGAGATCGCCTCGACCGCGGTCGGGATCGCGCAGGGGGCCTTCGACCGCGCGCTCGACTATTCGAAGCAGCGCCAGCAGTTCGGGCAGCGTCTCGCCGATTTTCAGGCGACGCAGCACAAGCTCGCCGACATGGCGACCTGGATCGAGGCCGCGCGGCTCCTCACGCACAAGGCGGCGTGGAATTTCGACCAGGGAAGGATCGATCCGAAGCTCACCTCCATGGCCAAGCTCTACGCGGGGCGCACGGCCGTGCTCGTCACCGACGAGGCCGTGCAGATCCTCGGCGGCTACGGCTACATCCTCGAAAACGAGGTCGAGCGGTATTACCGTGACGCCAAGATCACCGAGATCTACGAGGGAACGAAGGAGATTCAGAAGAACACGATCGCAGGAGTGCTCATCAGAAAGAAATGAGGAGGCGGACGTGATACGGACATATCGTCAGCGGCCGGTCCGCGCGGCGCTCATCGTCGTCGCGATGCTGGCCCTCATCGCCGCGGGCTGCGTGAAGAAGAAGGAGGAGGCGCAGCAGGCGACCCCTCAGAAGGTCGAAAGCCCGCCGAACGTCACTATCACGAACTATACCCAGATGCCGGACCTGGAGCTCAAGGCGCTCGACGGAACCACCGTGCAGCTTTCGAGCCTGAGGGGCAACATCGTCATTATCAGCTTCCTCGCCACGTGGAACAAGGAGTGCGCGAGCCAGGTCTCGGCCCTGAACGAGCTCCAGGCCAAGCTCCAGCGCTACCCGTTCTCCGTACTCGGAGTATTCACCGACAAGGACGGGAAGACGGCGCTCCAGGGTTACGTTCAGAAGAATTCGATCCGGTTTTCCGTCTACTATAACGGAGACGAGGTCGCCGCGCGCCTCGGCGGCTTCCGGGCGCTTCCGACGACGTACATACTTCTCAGGGACGGCAGCATCTACGACAAGGAAGTCGGCCGCCGCTCCATGCGCGACATCGACAGCAAGATCAAGGAGATCATGGGCCAAAGGCTCTAGGGGAACGCCATGCCGCTCAAGCTCTCGACGGAGCAACTGCTCCTCATCAACCTTCTGTTGCGCGTCGCCGTCATGGCGGGGATCGCGAGCCTTGTCCTCAGCTTCCGGTTCGTAAACGATTTTCTGATGCGCGCATCCGTCTCCGTGGTCAGCCGGCTGCGCATGATTGCGCTCCTCTCGGTAATCTTCGTCGTCGGCGTCGTCGCGCGGAGGTATACCTACCAGGGCGCCCTCGACCTCTCGCTCGAGGGGGCGCTCCTGGCCGGATTTCTGGGCGGCGTCTGGGTAGGCACTGGAGTCGGGGCCGCGATCGGCGCCGCCTGCTACCTCTTCGGCGAGAAGATCGGGCTCCCCTTCTACGCGATGGCGGGATTCGTGAGCGGCGCCCTCGTCACGATGCTCCACGCGAGAGGCGAGATATGGAATTTCTCGCTCAACCCGCTCTCCATTATCTACAATTTCCTGGACCGGCTCGCGAGGCGGCGTCTCGACCCGAACTTCATCCCGTTCGCGGTTTGTCTCATCTTCGCCGCCGCCCGCTACGGTCTCCTGCAGCGGTACCTTGGCCGCGGGCTCCTCTACGGGTATCCCCACTCGGGGCCCGTCTTCGTCGCGCTCGATCTCGGCGTCCTCGTATATGCGCTCGGCATAGCGCTCAAGATGGCGAGTAACGCCCGCATGGAGATCATTCTGCGCGAGGAGGAGCGGCAGCTCATCCAGGCCCGGATCGCGACGCTGCGGAGCCAGATCAATCCGCATTTTCTTTTCAACACGCTCAACTCCATTTCGGCCCTCATCCGCACGGACTCCGAGAAGGCGCGAGAGATGACGCGGCAGCTCGCCTCGATATTTCGCAAGTCTCTCGACGACTCGGGGGAGACGCACGCGCTGCGGGACGAGATCGCTTTTATCGACGATTATCTGTCGATCGAGCGGGTGCGCTTCGGCGACGAGCGTCTCGTCGTCATCAAGGACATCGCCCCGGACGCGCTCGACGTGCAGGTGCCGGTCATGATTCTTCAGCCGCTCGTCGAGAACGCCATCAAGCACGGGATATCCCGGAGAGTCGACGGCGGCGTCATACGGATCGTCGCGAGGCGCGCGGGCAAGGGGATCGATATCGAGATCGAGAACGACGGCCCGCCGTTCGCCGACTGTCGGCTCGAGGATCTCACGTCGCGGGGGCTCGGCCTCAGAAACGTGATCGAGCGTGTCGCTATCTACTCGTGCGGCCTGGGAAGCCTCACGGTCACGCCGCGAACGGAAGGGGGCGCAGTCGTGCGCCTCACGCTGAGCGCGGACACAAGGATGGTGGATTCGTGCCGATCAAAGTGATCATCGTCGATGACGAGAAGCTCGCGCGCGACGAGATGCGCTTTCTCCTCTCGCATGAGAAGGACCTGGAGATCGTCGCCGAGGCCTCGGGGGGGCGCGAGGCGGTCGCCCTCGTGCGCGGGAAGAAGCCCGACCTCGTGTTCCTGGACATCCAGATGCCCGAGATGAACGGCTTCCAGGTGGTTTCGGAGCTTCTCGACGCGGGCCCGCTCCCGCTCATCGTCTTCGCGACGGCCTACGACCAGTACGCGATCAAGGCGTTCGAGGTCAACGCCCTCGACTATCTCCTCAAGCCCATCGACCGCGTGCGTCTCGACGAGGCGCTCGGGAGGGCGCGGCGCGCGATGCCGAAGCGCGAGGAGTTCGCGCTGCGGCTGAGGGCGCTCGCCGAGAGCATCCGCATCGGGACGAGCTTTCTCCCGCGCATCGTCGTCCGCAGGGGGGAAGAGCCCCTCCTCGTCGACGTCGAACGCGTCGCGATGCTTCACCGCGAGGGGTCCCGCGTGACGGCGCATACGGACGACGGGAAGTTTCCGACCAACTACCGCGATCTCGACGAGGTCGAAATCCAGCTCGACCCCGCGATCTTCATCCGCCTCGGCGGCGATTACCTCGTCAATATCCGGAAGATCGCGGACGTCGTTCCGTGGTCCGGAGGGAACTTCATGATGACCCTGGGGGATGCCGACAAGACCGAGGTCCGGCTGAACCGCTCGCAGGCAAAGCTTCTCAAGGGCAAGGCTGAACGCCTCTTCTAGCGAGGGAGGATCCGCGTGGCGCGTGAATATGATTGTCTCGTTCTCGGCGGCGGTCCCGCGGGATACCCCGCCGCGATTCGCGCCGCGCAGCTCGGCGCCCGCGTGTGCGTCGTCGAAAAGGAATCGCTCGGCGGCACCTGTCTGAACTGGGGCTGCATCCCGACGAAGGCGCTTCAGGGCGCGGCGCATCTCATCGAGCGCGTGCGCGAGGGAAAGGGCCGCGGGATCGCGGGGGATTCCGTGGCGGTCGAGCCCGGGAGCCTCTTCGCCAACAAGTCGCGCATCGTGAAGGATCTCGTCTCCGGCGTGGAGAAGATTCTCAAGGCGCGCAGGATCGACGTGCTGCGCGGCGCCGGGCGTCTCACGGGCGCGACCGAGGTCGAGGTCGAGGGGGTCGGCGCCGTGACGACGAAGAGGATCATCGTCGCGACGGGCTCGTCCGAGGTCATGCTCCCCTTCATGCCGTTCGACGGGACGCATGTTCTGAGCAGCAAGGACATTCTCGACATCGGCCGCATTCCGAAGAGTCTCCTCATCGTCGGGGGCGGGGTGATCGGCTGCGAATTCGCCTCGATCTTCAACGCGTTCGGCTCGAAGGTCACGATCGTCGAAATGCTTCCCGGGCTCGTCGCGACGGAAGACGCGCAGATCTCGAGGACGCTCCAGATGCTTTTCCGCAAGAAAGGCATCGATCTCCACCTCGGCGCGAAGGTGGCGTCGGCGCGCGTCGAGAGAGACACGGTCGTCGCGACCCTCGACAACGGCACCGAGATCGTCTCCGACGCGGCGCTCGTCTCGGTCGGGAGACGCCCGTATTTCGAGGGCGCCGGGGTCGAGGCCGTCGGCGTCGAGGCCGCGCGCACCGGCATCAAGGTCAACGGCAGAATGGAGACGTCGGTCTCCGGTGTGTACGCGGCGGGGGACGTCGTGGGCGGGGCGCTCTTGGCGCACGTCGCGACCCGCGAAGGGACCGTCGCCGCGGAGAACGCGCTCGGCGGCTCCCGAGAGATGCGCTACGACGCGATTCCATCGACCATCTACACCTTGCCCGAGATATCCCGCGTCGGAATGACGGAGGATGAAGCGCGCGCGAAAGGGATCGCGATCGTGACCTCGCGGTTCCCCTTCGCGGCGAACGGCAAGGCGAAGGGGCTCGGCGAGGAGGACGGCTTCGTGAAGTGGGTCGCGCGCGCGAGCGACAAGAAGCTCCTCGGGATCCACATCATCGGGCCGCACGCGACGGAGCTCCTCGCTCCCGCGATCATCGCGCTCGACCGGGGGCTCACGGCCGAGGAGTTCGCCGGGTCGATCTTTCCGCATCCGACCCTCTCGGAGGCTCTCGCCGGGGCGGCCGAAGCCATCTACGGCAGGGCGATCGATATCTTGAAATAAACGTCGGAGACAGGGGGCTTGCAATGTCGACAGACCCGATTCGTGCGTGGTTTTCGCTTCGAGGGCTTGCGCGTCGCGCCCATGCCGGGAGCGTGATCGTCCCGCTCGCCGCCGTCGCTCTCTGCGTTCTGTATTGTGCTGCGCCGCCGTGCGAGGCCGCGGTGGGCCCCGGGATAGTGCTCGACCGGCGGGAGGGAAGCGGCGTCGTCTGCGTCACGGTCGCGGTCAACGTGGGCTCGAGCTGCGAGACGAGCGAGACGAGGGGCGCCTCGCACTTCATCGAGCACATGGCCTTCGACGGATCGGAGCGATACAGCCGCGAGGAGATCAGCGGGTGGGTGGACGACGTCGGCGGATTCCTCAACGCCTTCACGCGCAAGGAAACGACCGTCTACTTCCTCCTTGTTCCCTCGGCGCAGCTCGAGAAGGGCGTCGAGGTTCTCTCCCAGATGCTCCTCCATCCGGTCTTCATTCCGCAGGAGCTCGAGAAGGAGCGCAAGGTGATCCTCGAGGAGATCCGCCGCGAAACGGACGATCCCCGTGAGGCGCGCGACCGCGCCGTCGACCGTGTCCTCTACCGGGGAAGCGCGCTCACGGAGCCCGTCATCGGTTACCCCGCGACGGTCGAGACGATGAGCGAAACCGTCCTGAAGGCGTTCTGGCGCAGGTACTACCGGCCGTCGAACATGAGAATCGTGGTCACGGGGGCCTTCGATCCCGCGATGGCGGAGCGGCTCGTCGGCGAGTATTTCCCGGCGGACCGGATTGGACCCGCACGCGCCGCGGTCACCCCGCCAACGTGGAGCGACGAGATCACGGTGCTCTCCGCCGGCGGGACGCCGGGCTTCGACATGATCGTTCCATTTCCCGCGGTCGACGACAAGGCGTTTCCCGCCGCGCTCCTCGTCTCGAAAATGCTCGAGGGTGACGCGTCCCCTCTTGCGAAGAAGCTCGCCGCGCTGTCTCTTCCCGCGCCGGACGTGAGCCTCGAGATCTGCCGCGGCTTCTCCTCCCTGAGGATCCACGTCGATGACGCGGAGGCCGCGAGCGCTGCCTGCGCGAAGATTCCCGAGGCCCTCGAGAGCCTCGCGGGCTGGGCGCCGGCGGAGAGGGATCTCGAGGCCGCACGCGTTTCGTTTCTCTCGGGGGAGATGTTCGACCGGGAGATGTACCATCTCTACGTCATGATGCACGGCGAGCCGATCGCGCTCTACGGCGAGCGGTATCTCTCGCAGTGCGGCGCCGTGAGTCAGGTGACGGTGAGTGAATGCGCGCGGCTCCTCAAGCGCGTCTTGAGCCCCTTGAGGTTCAACGCGTGTCTGATAGGGAAGGGGCCCGAGCCCGCGGCGCCGGCCGGGGAACCACGCACACCGGCGATCGAGACGCTTCCGAACGGCTGCGTCGCGGGTGCGGTCTCGAGGCCGGGCTCTCCCGTCTCGGCGCTCCATCTCATGTTCAGGGGAAGGGCCTGCAGCGAGACAGCAGCGCCCACGGGGCTCCCGGAGCTCCTCCTCACGGTCCTCAAGTCGTCGGCTGCCGGGCGCGTCCTCTCGGAAAAGCTCGACTCCCTCGGCGCCCAGGTCGCGTACGGCGACAATCCCTACATTACGCAGGACGATTATCTTCTCAATCCATCGTACTCCTTCATCCGCCTCGAGGCTCCCGCGAAATCCATCGCGGCGGCCGCCTCGCTCCTTCTGAATCATATCGTGAATTCCCCGGTAACGGACGAGGACCTGACCGCCGCCAAGGCGTCTCTCGCGCGCGAGGTCGGGATGCGCTCGGCCTCGCCCTACTACACGATGCGGAACGCGATGATGGCGGCGCTGTTCGGGAGTCATCCGTACGGGGCGCCGCTCTTTCCCTCTCCCGGGGCGATGATGCGCGTTCCCCTCGAGGATGTTCGGACGCTCAGGGCCAGGCTCTTCGCCGGAGGAAACACGATCGCCACGCTCGTCTCTCCCGAATCTCCCGAGCGCGGATGCGAGATCCTGAAGGAGCTTGTCGGCAAACTGCCGGCGGGCCCGGCCGTGGAATGCCCGCAGCTCCCCGATTCCGTGAAAGCCGCCTCCATCGAGAAGGGGATACGCAAGGAGGGCGCCTACATCGCCGCGGGTTGGCTCGGAAGGTGCCCGACGCCGGCGGGGACCGCGTCGCTCCTCGTCGCGGCCGAGATTCTCTCCCGCCGCATGCAGCTCGAGATGAGGGAGAAGCAGGGGCTGTCGTATTCGATTGAATGCGGCGGCACGCCGCTCCCCGGGGGGGTCGCGCTGATGGCCTATCTCGGCACGGGCGCCCCGAAGCTCGAGGAGGCCCGCGCTTCGCTCGAGCGCGAGGTCCGGCTCCTGCGGGAGCGCGCGCCCGACGCGAGCGAGGTCGAGATCGCGAAGAGCCGTCTTCTCGGCAAGCGCGCGAGAAGCGGCCTTTCGAGCATCAACGAGGCCTACGCGCTCGGATTCGACGTGCTCCTCGATGGGGGCGGCGCGTTTCATTCGATGAACGCCTTGATCGGCGCCGTGACGGCCGACGACGTGAACAAAGCGATCGGAGCCGTGCTCGCCTGGGATCGCGCCGTTGTCCTTCGCCTCGTGCCCGAGGCGCCCGCGGGACGGTAGCGCCCGAGCCCGAAGAATATTGTAATTGACGCTCGGGCGCCTTGCGGATTATATGAGGTGAATGCCTTAGATCGCACGGAGGGGTGTATGATCTACAAGATAACGACCGAATGCATCTGTTGCGGAGCCTGCCTGCCGGTGTGTCCGGTGGAGGTTATTAGCGAAGGAACCGAGACGTACGTCATCGATGCCGACACCTGCACGGGCTGCGGCGCGTGCGTCGAGGCTTGTCCCGTGAGTGCGATACGCGAGGTCCGCTGAGGAAGCGGTGAATAGAACCTTTCGCGGGAGAAAGAAAGCGTGAAAAAGAAGCTGCGCCTGACCGCCATGGCGTCCTGCGCCGGTTGAGCCGCAAAGCTCAGCCCAACGGAGTTGTGGCCGGTGCTCAAAACCTTGCCCCCGCAGGAGCATCCCGACCTGATCGTCGGATACAACCAGGCGGATGACAGCGGAGTCATGCGCGTGGCGGACGACGCCGCGCTCGTTCTGACCGTCGATTTCTTCCCGGCGATCGTGGACGATCCATACGTCTTCGGGCAGGTGGCGGCGGCGAACGCCCTGAGCGACGTCTACGCGATGGGGGGGCGCCCGATCGCCGCGCTCAATATCGTCACGTTTCCCGAGGGGAGTCTCCCTCTGGAGGTGCTCGGCGAGATGCTGCGCGGAGGCGCCGACAAGGTGAACGAGGCGGGGGCGGTGATCGTCGGGGGGCACACGATCCGCGGCTCCGAGCTCACGTACGGGCTCTCCGTCACCGGGCTCATCCATCCGGACCGCATTCTTCGCAGGGAGGGCGCGCGGAACGGCGACGTTCTCATTCTCACGAAGCCGCTCGGGACGGGCGTCTATTCGACCGCGCTCAAGAACGGCGCCCTCTCCCCGCGCCGCGAGAAGCTCTTCTACGGTTCATTGGCCACGCTGAACCGCGCCGCGGCGGACGGGATGCACGAATTCGGCGCCAACGCATGCACCGACATCACGGGCTTCGGCTTTCTCGGGCACGCCCTCGAGATGGCGCGCGCGTCGAATGTGAGCATGCGCATCCGCGTGGGGGCGCTTCCGTTCCTTCCGGGAGCCCTCGATCTCGCGAAACGAGGCTTCCTCACGGGGGGCGGCCTCTCGAACCATGAGTACGTGAAGGACGACGTTGTATTCGAGGGGCGTATCTCTTCGCCGCTCCAGATGCTCCTCTGCGACCCGCAGACCTCGGGGGGGCTCCTCGTGTCGATCCCCCGGGCCAAGTCCGCCCGTTATCTTGCCGCGTTGGAGAAGCGTGGAGTGAAATCCGCCTCGGTCATCGGCGAGGTCGAAGCCCCCTCGGACAAGAGGCTCATCCTCGGGGCGTGACGGAATCGCAAGTGGCGCCGCCGTCGCATCGATCCGCCGCCGCCTCATTGATCCCCGGCATCCATCCCCCGCAGCATCGATCCGCCGCCAGATCCATCCCCGGCCGCGGTCACTGCTGATCGGCGGCTTCTCTGCGTGCCCTGGCCTCCTCGAGGCTCATGAGGCACCCGCAGTAGTCCTGCCTCGTGAGGCCCAGCTCGCGGCTTCGCTCGACCGAGATCTTGAATCCGTTCTTCTTCTTGAAGTCCTCGGCGAGATACTCGACTCCGTGCTTCGAGGCGGCCTCGCGGCCGATCGCGGCGAGCCGCTCGTACACCTTGTGCGGGCTCACGGAGAGCGTCGTCGTGAAAAGCTCGATGCCGAGCTCGGCCGCCTTTCTCGCGGTTTCATCGAGCCTGAAGCGGTAGCACGTCCAGCAGCGCTCGCTCTTCTCGGGGAGCTCCCGGTAGGGCTCGATCGCCTTCGACCAGCCGGAGCCGTCGCCCTCTCCCTCGATGAGCCTGATCCCGAATCCCTCGCAGACGTCCCGCATCTCATGGAGGCGCAGGTCGCGCTCGGATGCGGGCTCGATGTTCGGATTGAAAAAGTACGCGACCACTTCGTAGGTCTCGGCGAGATGCGCGAGCACGTAGCTCGAGCACGAGGCGCAGCACGCATGCACGAGAATTATCCTCTTGCCGGTCATCTTCTAATGAGAGACGGACGAAGGGGTCCGGCCGCGGGCCTGAGCCGGCTCCGCGCTCGCCGGCGCGTCGACCGACGCGACCGCCGCCGCGCTCTCGCCGACCGCGATGCTTTCGAGGCGGGCGAGATGCCGGTCGCGCAGATCGATGAACGAGGCTATGTTCGCGTTCGAGATCGGGCTCGCCGGGGGCAGCGACACGGTCCGCGGATTGACGAAGACGTTGTTGATCATCACGCGGTAGTCGACGTGCGGCCCCGTCGCGAAGCCGGTCATCCCGACGTAACCGATGATCTGCCCTTGCTCCACGCGCGCGCCGGGATGTATTCCGCTCGCGAAGCGGCACATATGCAGGTAGTAGGTGATGTAGTTGTTCGTATGACGGATCTTGACGTAGTTCCCGTTCGCGGGGTTTCGTTCCGCGGCGATGACGGTGCCGCTCCCCGTGGCCATGATAGGCGTTCCCATCGGCGCGGCGTAATCGACGCCGAGGTGAGGCGCGTAGTGATGCAGCACCGGGTGGAAGCGGTGATAGCTGAAGTTCGACGTGATTCTCGACACGGTGAGCGGGGCCCTCAGAAGCTGCTTCCTCATCGACTTCCCGTTCTCGTCGAAGTAGTCGGCCTTCCCGTTCTCGTTGGCGAACATGAACGCGTAGTGGCTTCTCCCCTGCGTGTAGAACTCGGCCGCGACGATCCGCCCGATCTTCTTCATTCCATCGTAGCGGGTCTTCTCCTCGTAGATCACCTTGAAGTAATCGCCCTTTCGCATGTCGGTGAAGAAATCGATGTCCCATGCGAAGATGTTGTTGGCCAACTGGTCGCCGATCTCGGTCGGAACTCCCTGCTCGTCGATCGCCTTGTACAGGGAGGACGTGATCGTACCGGACACCGTCCTGAGCTGGTCCGTGAAGGTGTAGCCCAATCTCTCGGCCGATATCTCGCCGTCCTTGATATTGATGTGAATGTAGGATTCGTCATCGACCGAGAACTTCATGCTTTCGATGTCGCCGTTGTCGGCCGCGTACACCTCGTAGCGCTGCCCGGGGTATATTTTCCTGAAATCGTAGACGTTTCGCACGGCCTTCTGGATGAGCTCTATCGACGGGGCGTCGAGCCCGCACTTGAGCATGAGGTCGAAGAACGACATGTTCGGCGAGACGATTCCGGCGAAATCCGGAGCCTTCGGACCGGTCGAAGCGACCGCCGTATCGGCCGGCTGCGCGGCAGGATGCCAGATCGTGTTCCTCTGGAGCCCCGGGTGAGTGGCCATCAGGGTGAGGAGAATGATCGATCCGACGACGAGAACGATTGATTTTAATTTATCATTTTCCATGGTTTTACCCGAATCTGCCGTAAAATAGCCCATGGCCCCGGGGCGCGTCAAGAGAAACCATCCGGGCCGGGGTGGATTTCTGCAAGAAACGGGCCGTTGGTCCCGGTCCCCCCGATAATAGTTGTAAATGCGGTCCCGTTACGCTCACAATGAGGACGATGGCAATCCGCGATCTCAAACGGGAGCTCGATGAGCTCAAGAAGAAGGCCGAGGGAGTGTTCCGGCCGGAGAGGCGCGCATTCCCGGGCCCGGACGGCGGGCTGCATCGGGCGGGCGGGGCGGCTGCCGTCCCAGGGGGGGCGGTTCGTCTCGCCGACGCGGTGCGCGGGGACGAGGTGGCGTTCGGCGAAGGAGCCTTCTACCGCATCCTGAGCGAGGCGGGCGCTGTGTGGGCCGACGCGGGGACGTTCCACCGGGAGTATCTCGAGGCGCTCGGGAGCCCGTTCTTTCCAGAGGCGAAGGCGCTCGAGGCGCTCAGGCCGCTCAAGACCGCGCGGCCCGAGAGCGTCTGCTGGCTCGACATCGAGACGACGGGGCTCAGCATGTCGCCGCTCTTTCTCGTCGGGCTTATGTACACGGCGGACGGGCGGCTCATGGTGGACCAGCTCTTTGCGCGGGACTACTCGGAGGAGCGGACCGTGCTCCAGTTTCTCGCCGAGATGATGCCGCGCTTCGAGATTCTCGTGACGTTCAACGGGATCACGTTCGACGTGCCCTTTATCAAGGAACGCATGACGATCCACCGGCTCGCGTTTCCCGCGCCCCCGACGCACATCGATCTCCTGCCGCTCGCGCGCCTCGTCGTCGGCGACAAGACGCCGAACCACAAGCTTCAGACCCTCGAGATGCACTTCTGCAAACGGCGGCGGGTCGGCGACATCGCGGGCGCCGAGATTCCCGGCGCCTATCACGCGTTCGTGCGGACGCAGGACGCGAAGGACGTGGCGAACATCATTCACCACAACCGGCTCGATCTCGTGACGATGCTTCAGCTCGTGACCGTTTTTCTGTCCCGAGAGATCGAATAGCTCGCGGCGGCGGGCCCCGCTTGCGGCGGCGTCCCCTTTCTGCTACCATTCCGTGCAACAAAGGAGCAGCCGTGGAAGTCACCAAGTTCCTGAAGAAGGTCCAGGTCGAGGATTTCTACAAGGGGCAGATTGCCCACAAGCACACGATCCCCACGCGCGCCGCGCGCTTCGCGGAGCTCGATCCGCCGCTACCCGAGAAGCTCGCGAAAATCCTCAAGGGCACCGGTATCGACAAGCTCTACGTTCATCAGGTCGACGCGGTGAAGCACCTGCGCGAGGGGCACGATGTCGTCATCGTCACATCGACCGCGAGTGGAAAGACCCTCTGCTACAATATCCCCGTTCTATCGAGCCTCCTCGAGGACCCCGAGGCCCGCGCTCTGTACCTCTATCCGACGAAGGCGCTCGCGCAGGACCAGCTCCGCGTGCTTCAGCGCTACATGGGGCCGAAGGGGATCAGGTTCGAAGCGGGCACCTACGACGGCGACACGCCGGCATCGAGCCGCCGGAAGCTCCGCGACGAGGCGAAGGTGCTTCTCACGAACCCCGACATGCTCCACTCGGGAATCCTCCCGAACCACGCGAAGTGGGCGAATTTCCTCTCGCGGCTCCAGTACGTCGTGATCGACGAGATCCACACCTACCGCGGCATCTTCGGCTCGCACATCGCGAACGTCATGCGGCGGCTCAACCGTATCTCGGAGCATTACGGTTCCCACCCCGTCTTTGCGGCGTCCTCGGCGACGATCGCCAATCCCGGCGAGCACGCGGAGAAGCTCCTCGGGCGGAAGGTCAAGGTCATCGCCGAGGACGGCTCGCCGCGTGGCCGCAAGCAGTTCATCTTCTGGAACCCCCCGACGATCGACATCGGCGAGATGGAGCGGCGGAGCTCGAACATCGAGGCCGCCGATCTCGTCACGCGGCTCGTTCTCGACGACGTGCAGACGATCGCCTTCGTGCGGGCGCGCGTCGTGAGCGAGGTCATCACGCGCTACACGCGGGAGATGCTCGGGAAGCACCGCGCCTCGATGAAGGACTCCGTGCATCCCTACCGCGGCGGGTATCTCCCCGAGGAGCGTCGCGAGATCGAGAGGCGTCTCTTCAGCGGCGACCTCAAGGCCGTCATCAGCACGAACGCGCTCGAGCTCGGGATCGACGTTGGGGCGCTGCACGCCTCGGTCATCGTCGGCTATCCGGGGAGCATCGCCTCGACGTGGCAGCAGGCGGGGCGGGCGGGGCGCGGGAAGGAAGAGGCGCTCACGATATTCATTCCGTACAATACGCCGCTCGACCAGTACCTCGTGAGCCACCCGGAGTATTTCTTCGGGAAATCCCCCGAGAACGCGATCATCGATCCCGGGAATCCCCATATTCTCATGGCGCACCTGCGCTCGGCCGCCTTCGAGCTCCCGCTCGCGGTGAAGGAGGTCGAGACGATGGGTGAGTATGCGCCCGCGATTCTCGAGCTCCTCGAGGACGAGCGCGAGGTCAACTTCGTGAAGGGCAAATGGTACTGGACCGGGAAGGGCTACCCGAGCGCCGACGTGAACCTTCGGAACATCTCGCCGAACGTCTACACGATCGTGAACGAGAAGGACGGCGCCAAGGTCATCGGCACGATCGACGAGACGAGTGCCTTCCAGCAGGTCCATCCGCAGGCGATATATCTTCATGAGGCGGAGACCTACTTCGTGAACAAGCTCGACACCGACAAGAAGGTCGCCTTCGTGGAGCCGACGAACGTCGATTACTACACGCAGTCGATCACCGAGGTTCAGGTCAAGGTGGACCGCGAGGAGAAATCGAAGGACTGGCGGATCAGCAAGGTGTGTTTCGGCGACGTCTCAGTGACCTCGCTGACATTCATGTTCCGCAAGATAAAGTTCGGAAGCCGCGACTCGATCGGTTACGGGAAATGCGACCTGCCGCCGCAGATTCTCGAGACGGCTGGCGTGTGGGTCGTGCCGCCGGCGGAGGCTTTGGCCGAGGTGCGCAGGCACGGGAGGACGCCGGGGGAGGGTCTCCTCGGGCTCTCGAACGTGCTCCGCGAGGTGGCGCCCCTTTTTGTCATGTGCGATCCGCTCGACATCGGGACGACCGTAAACTCGCGCTCGACCGACAGCCCCGCCGTCTACATTTATGACAAGTACCCCGGCGGGCTCGGCTTCTCGCTCAAGGCCTACGACCTCGTCGAGGAGATCATGACCGCGGCGCTCGAGCTCATCATGACGTGCTCGTGCAGCCACGGCTGCCCGTCGTGCGTGGGCTCGCCGATACCGCCCTTCTCCCAGCTCGATCCCGAGACGGGAGGGAAGGGAATGATCCCCGACAAGGAGGCGGCGCTCGTCATTCTCCATGCGCTGCTGCAGAAGGAGCCGTACATTCCGAAGCCCGTCGAGCGGGCCCGCGACGAGGCGCCGGCCCCGGAGCGGCCGAAAGGGAGAGCGCTCCCCCTCGAGCTCCAGGGGAAGCTCAGGGCGGAATTGCACAAGAAGAGGAGACCCGCCTAGAGTACTTGCGCCGCCGTGTCTGGCAGCACGTGGTGCGGAGAGCGGTTTAGAGGGGTTCAGCGGTTTCCCGAGACTATGAGGCACAGGAGACACGTGATGCGTTTTGTCTGCAGAGATGCTCTCGGCTTCTTGCTTGTGCTCGTGGTTTGCATATCCATTGGGTCCTGCGAGAAGACCACCGGCCCGGGAGGGAGTACTCTACCACCGGGCGGGATGAGACACCTCTGGAGCAAGCGCTTCGGCGACGGGAATTATCAGACTGCTCAAGCTGTCGCCGTTGATGCCTCGGGAAACGTGATCGTCACAGGGTCTTTCGATGGCACCGTTGACTTCGGGGGTGGTGCGCTTACGAGCGCGGGCAACACCGACATCTTTGTGGCCAAGCTCGGGTCCAATGGCGCTCACGTTTGGAGCAAGCGCTTCGGCGACGGGAGTGTTCAGGGTGGGGAGGCTGTCGCTGTCGACATTTCGGGAAACGTGGTCCTCGCGGGATTTTTCGAGGGCGTCGTTGACTTCGGTGGCGGTGCGCTCACGAGCGCGGGGAGTTCGGATATCTTCGTCGCGAAGTTCGGGTCCAATGGTGCCTGTCTCTGGAGCAAGCGCTTTGGCGATGGGAGCGATCAGATTGCTACAGCCGTGGCCATCGATGCCTCGGGAAACGTGATCGTTACGGGAGTCTTCTATGGCGCCGTTGACTTTGGTGATGGGGCACTTACGAGCGCAGGGAGCTCGGATATCTTTGTCGCGAAGTTCGGGTCCGATGGTGCTTGTCTCTGGAGCAAGCGGTTCGGCGATGAGAGCGGTCAGACTGCTCAGGCTGTCGCCGTTGATGCCTCGGGAGACATATTCGTCGCTGGGTATTTCGAGGGCACCGTCGACTTTGGCGGTGGTGCGCTCACGAACGCTGGCGATATGGACATCTTTGTAGCGAAGCTCGGGCCCGGTGGCGCTCACGTTTGGAGCAAGCGGTTCGGCGATGCGGATTATCAGTTTGCCCGTGCCATCGCCGTGGATGCCTCGGGAAACGCGATCGTCACGGGAGATATCGATGGCACCGTTGACTTTGGCGGCGGTGCGCTCACGAGCGCGGGCTCCGCGGACGTTTTTGTCGTGAAGGTGGCCTCCGACGGTACCCACGTTTGGAGCAAGATCTTCGGCGACGAGAGCTATCAGCGTGCCAACGGTGTTGCCGTCGACGCCTTCGGAAACGTGCTCGTCACGGGATCTTTCTATGGCGCCGTTGACTTTGGGGGTGGTGCGCTTACGAGCGCCGGCCAGTGGGATATCTTTGTCACGAAGTTCGGGTCCGATGGTGCTTGCCTCGGGAGCAGGCGCTTCGGCGATTCGAATAGTCAGTTTGCGTACGCTGTCGCCGCCGATGCCTCGGGAAACGCAATCATCACAGGAGACTTCGATGGCACCGTCGACCTGGGCGGCGGAGCACTCACGAGCGCGGGCGGCCGGGACATCTTTGTTGCGAAGCTCGGTCGATGACGCGCCGCACTGACTTCGCCGTCGAGAAAGCTCGCCGCAGGCGGACGAGACCGAGTGAGAGTCAAGGACGGGTAGTCTTCATGGAGCTCTACAATCTTCTCTACAAGGTCACAACCGGTCCGGTAAGCGCGAGGCGGATCCTCACGCCGGTGGCGTTCCTGATGTTTTCCGCCGTCGTGCTGGCGGTCATCGGCTGTGGCATTCTCCTTGACCGGTGGCTCGGGTTCCCGCCGCTCCTGCCCGGGTGGCCCGGCCTCGCCGCGGGGATTCCGCTCCTTGCGCTCGGCGCCTCTTTCAGCGGATGGTCGATTGCGGTCTTTGCCGGAGAGAGGGGCACGCCGGTTCCCTTCAATCCGCCCCCGCGGCTCGTCGTGAAGGGGCCGTACATACGGTCGCGCAATCCGATGATGGCGGGGCTGTTTCTCATGTTCTTCGGGCTCGGTTTCCTGTTCGGCTCGATCGGTCTCGCCGCGATCATGACGCCGGTGTTCATCGTCCTGAGCATCATCGGCCTCAAGCGCGTCGAGGAACCAGAGCTCGAGAAACGTCTCGGCGCGGCATACATCGAGTATCGCCGTAAGACGCCGATGTTTCTCCCGAGGTTGAAATCTGTTCGGAGGAGAGTCGGTCCCTGACGGTTTAGGTGCGAAAGGAGTGCGGTATGAAAAGACTAAATTCTCGCTTTGGTCTGATTGCACTGGTCCTCCTGGGCTCGTTGATGGTGGCGCTTCTCGGCTGCTCGGGACAACGGGGGCCCTCGCCCCAGATGGCGGCCAAGATCGACTCGATGAAGGCCGAGCTCGCGAAGTACACGGGCGACAAGACGACGATGGATAACTATCTCGCCAAGTTCGACACGCTGGATTTCGTCGTGTTCAGCAATCAGCAGTGGGTGAGGCTGCACGAGAGTCACTCGGCGGACGTCGTCGTCACGTGGCCCGATGGCCACAAGACGAACGGTCTCGAACGGCACATCGCGGACCTGAAGGCGCTGTTCGTCTATGCGCCCGATACGAAGATCAAGGAGCACCCGATCAGATTCGGGACGAACGGATGGAGTTGCGTGACCGGTGTCATGACCGGAACGTTCACGAAGCCCATGCCGATCGGCGGCGGCAAGTTCATCAAGCCGACCGGGAAATCGTTCGCCGTTCCCATGTGCACCGTGGGGCACTGGAAAGACGGCGTCATGATCGAGGAGTCGCTGTTCTGGGATAACGCGACGTACATGAGGCAGATCGGATTGGGAAAGTAGCGGGAGCTCTTCGCCGGGTATCTCAAGCCGGCCAACAAATAGAGCGCTCGAATTTCATTGCCTTGCCGACTTCGGCGGCGTTTGGGATGTGGCTATATGGAGGTCGCCGTAGATCAAGAAGTACGGACCATTCCATCTCTTGTCAGGGCAGTCCGGTCTATCCTTGTCCTTGAACCAGCAAATGATTCTTCGCGAATCGCCAAAGGAAGATTCTTTGCCGAGATAATGCAGCGTGATCCCATCAGGCATTAGGGAAATCACGCCGGCGTTCCGCAACAGCTCTTCCGCTTTTCGATGGGCGGCTCTGAACTCCTCCCCGGGACTTCTGCCCCGATGGAATCCAGCGACGAGAAGCGGTTTGACCTTGGTGGAATCTGTCAGGTCGCTGAGATCATTGGGAAATACATTGCCTGAGAGCGAGCACCAGATCGAAAGCGCCCGAACGATTGATTCTAAGACAATACGTCCCTGGGTGTTGCAAGAGTCTACGTAGCCACTTGCTGCACCCGGTATGATTGATTGGCCCGTCTCCACTACGTATCCCGAAGGGGGGACTAGGCTGAAGTATGATGTGTCGGCCGTATTCCACTTGAAGTTATCCAAGATCAGACGCGGTTCGCCAGCCTTCACGTCACTCCAGCCCGCGATCTGCGAAGCATCGCGCTGAAAATCCCTTAAGCGAAGGCCGTAGTACCCGTCACGGTTCGGGTCCTGCCCGGGACTCACTATCTCGAAACGGATGGGCAATTCCGTTTCGAGATCTACCCAGGCCGTCATTCTGTTGGTCTGCCTATCGTGGACATTCGGGTACTTCTCGTACACCGCAACGTTCTTTCCTTTCAATCGCTGCCTGCAGACGAATGAGAAACCCTTTGTTTTGTACCAGGCGGCGAGAAAACTTACTGGATCTGACGGGCGCCGGACAAAAGCACCATGCTGCTTTGGTAACGCCACACGAAAGACGTATGCACGTCTTTCGGACGGGTAGAGTCGAGTTTCCGCCAGCGTATCCCTGTGCTGAAAGTCAAAGACGATGATGCTGTCGCCAAAATCATCGCGCATGAGCCGCGAGCTGGTCATCCCTTCCTCTTGTGTCGTCCATTGGCCCAGTGACCATTGCTGCACCCGGAAGACGACGTTGTTGAACTTCTGCATTTTTTCCTGAATCGCGGCGAAGGCGGGAACGGGACCGTTGTGGGCGCCACGGATGAGATCGTTCACCATGAACGCGATAATCACGGCCGCTACGGCGGCCGCAATGCCGGCGATTCTCGGGATTCTTGGAAAGACTCTGCTTGATCGTGTCCGTGACCCGCGAACCGGCTCAATCGTGGTTTCTCGCGCCTCACTCGACCCCGGCGTGCGTATCCTCGCAATTGCTCTCTCCTGGATCCTCCTGATCGACTCGCCCCGCGGAGCTGCGAGCTCAGCGAGCCGGGAGTCGTCTTCAACCAGCCGATCTCGGTACGCGCGGCACGTCTCACACTCCGCGCAATGCTTCTCCATTTCGGTCACTTCGCCCGGCTCCAGGGCATACCCGATTGAGTCCTCGATCTTGCGTCTCATCTGCATGCAATCACTGTTCATTGTGCGCCTCCGCCTTCTCGAGGAGCTTCCGGAGCTCGCCGCGCGCCCTGCTCAGTCTCATGTGGACCGCCTCGGGCGTGATGCCGAGCGTCGCGGCGATGCTTGCGGTGCTCCTGTCGTCGAAATAGTAGAGCACGAGGGGGACCCGGTGCTGCTCGGGGAGCTTCCAGAGCGCGCGTCTCAGGTCCGAGAAGCGTTCGGTCTCCCCGCTGGCGCAGTCAGCCTGCGTCGCGAGGAGCCGCGCCTGATTCGCGCGCTGCCGGATGAAATTGCGGCTCAGGTTTCCCGCTATGGTCGCGATCCATGACCCGAATCGATCGCGGTCCTTGAGGGAATTGATCTTCACGAATCCTCTCACGAGAGCCTCCTGAGCCAGATCTTCCGCGTCGGCCTCGGTGCCGACGATTGCCAGGCAGACCGCGTAGACGCGGCCCGCGTGCAGCCTCACGAGCTCGGCGTACGCCTCGCGATTTCCTTGCACGCACTCCTCGACGAGTTTCCGGTCTCGTCCGCCGTCCATCGGGTCTCCCCTCTGATATCCACCCTACAAGACACCTGAGGCGCTGAAATCCTCACGGGGAATATTCACATAGAATGCGTGGGAGAGCAATGGATGGTCGACCCCCGATTTGCTCTTGAGCGACGGGCTGGGCAGGCGTAAGATGGATCAGGCTCAGGGGGGTCGCATCACTGTTTCGTTTTGTGGTGCCCAACAAAGGAGGCCGTTATGACCGGACTGGGAGTGCTATGGCTGCCGATCCTGCTCTCGGCTGTGGTCATTTTTGCCGCGAGCGCCGCTATTCATATGGTCCTGCCGTGGCACAAGAACGATTACCGAAAGACGCCCAAGGAGGACGAGGTGCTGAATGCTCTCAGGCCGCTCGCGATACCGCCGGGCGATTATATGATCCCGCGCGCGTCGAACACGCAGGAGATGCGCAGCCCCGAATTCATCGAGAAGATGAAGAAGGGCCCCGTGCTCATTCTTACCCTGAAGGCGAATGCCTCCACGTCGATGGCGAAGAGCCTCGTTCTCTGGTTTATCTACAGTGTGATTGTGTCGGTGTTCGCGGCGTACCTGGCTGGACACGCGCTCCCGCCGGGTTCGGGATTTCGTGGGGTCGTCCGCTTCACGGGTGCCGTTGCGTTCATCGGCTACTCGGCCGCGATCTGGCCGATGTGGATCTGGTACGGCCGCTCCTTGTCCACGACCGTGAAGGAGACGGTTGACGGCCTCGTGTACGCGCTTCTCACGGCCGCCGTGTTCGGGTGGCTGTGGCCGCATTAAGAAAGGGAGAGGAAGACTATGGCGACGCAGATATTCGTGAACATGCCGGTGAAGGATCTTAAGAGATCCGTCAAGTTCTTCACCAAGCTGGGCTACACGTTCGATCCTGAATTCACAAACAAGGACGGCACGTGCATGATCGTCGGGAAGAACATGTTCGTGATGCTGGTGGTCAAGAAGTTCTTCAAGTCCTTCACAAAGAAAAGAATTTGCGACGCGACAAAATGCACGGAAGCGATTGTGACCTTGTCCATGCAAAGCCGGGCGAAGGTTGACAAGATGGTCGCCAAGGCCGTTGCAGCCGGTGCAACGACGCCGCGTAAGTCCAAAGATTACGGATTCATGTATCAACATGGCTTTCAGGATCTCGACGGGCATCTCTGGGATTTCATATACATGAGACCGGACGAAAGCTAGAGCTTGGAGATAAGCGTCCGGGGCATCGCACCAGACGGGGGTATCGCGCAATGAAGACAGCTCTCATGATCTTCGTTTCAATTATGCTGGTTTCCTTCTCGGCCTCGGCGCAAGAACCGGCATTCCAGGATTCCTCGCTCGATCACATGACTGGGAAGTGGGTTCTTCAGGGCACGATTGCCGGAAAGGAAACGACGCACGACATCGTTTCGGAGTGGGTGCTGGGCCATGAGTATGTGCGTCTCCACGAGGTGTCGCGCGAGAAGGACGCCAAGGGGCGGGCGGCGTATGAAGCGATTGTTTTCATCGGCTGGGACAAACAGTCGGGCGAGTACGCCTGCCTGTGGCTCGACTCGACCGGTGGCGGCGGCCTTGCGGCCCAGGCAATCGGTCACGCGAAGCGCGACGGCGACAACATCGCGTTCCTGTTCAAGGGCCAGGACGGCAGCATCTTCCACACAACCTTCGCGTACGACAAAGGAACGGACACGTGGAAGTGGCTCATGGACGGCGAAGAGGGCGGAAAGCTTCAGCCCTTCGCGCGGGTGACACTCACAAGAGAATAGTCAGCCGCGGCGATAGGGGAACGGGGGGGAAGATATGTGGAAATACCTCCTCGCGTGGATCCCGATGGTCGGAATCGCGATCGCCAACGGTGCGATGCGCGAGGTCTTGTTCACGAAACGGCTCGGCGAGCTATGGGCGCATCAGCTTTCATGCGTTACGGGGATAGTGCTGTTCGCAGTCTACGTTTGGGCGCTCGTTCGCATTTGGCCGCCCGCGTCGTCGGGACAGGCCCTCGCCATCGGCATCACATGGCTCGCTCTAACCGTAATGTTCGAGTTCAGCTTCGGGCACTTCGCGCGGGGGCTGTCCTGGAATGAGCTTCTCTCCGATTACAACATTCTCGCCGGGCGCCTCTGGGTCCTTGTGCTCATTTGGGTAACCATCGCGCCCTACATCTTCTATAGACTTCGGAAATAGAACAGCGATACGGCACGGCTCGATTGGGCGGATCCACGATGAATCTCGCGCCGCCCCGCCCCGCCCCGGTCCCGGGCAATCGCGCATCAGGAATGAAAAAAGGGAGCGAGGAGGCGCCCCCTCACTCCCTGCTCGAGAATCAATGAAAAGTGCGACTACTCGGACAGTCCTAGGTAGTCCGCCACCGCGTTGTAGTCGGAGAGATTCAAAATCCCTCTCGAGGTGACCGAGTTGATCTCTGACGCGGGCACCAGGATGATCTTGAATTTCGTGAACGTCGTGGATGTCAAATAGGTTGCCGAGCCGCTCGGGGTCAGCAGGAACACCCGGAACGAGTACGTGCTTGGGCTCGCGATCGTCTGGTACCACAGGGAACGAGTCATGTACATGCCGCTGGAACCCAGACCGGGAACGGGATACCACGCGGTCGCGGCTTCGGTCGAGGGGTTGTAGTACGCGAGCACCATGCTCGAGTCGACGAGACCCTGGGAAGCAAGGAAGGTATAGTTGATGTTTCCTGTCGTTGTGGTCTGTGTCCCGTACTGGTATACGATCACGTTGGCGTTGCCTTTCCTGCCTGCGGGGCCTGCCGGGCCCGTATCGCCGGAACACGAGTATACGAAAGCGGCCATCACGAGCAACAAACCGAGCAGTCTCACGCGCGTCATGCCTTCCTCCTTGGCAAAGGGCCACCGACCGAAATACCACACTGATCGCGACACCACAGCTGAAACAGGAGACAGGTTATCAAGATGAACGAATAGGCGTCAACACCTTTGAGGGCGCGAGCGCGACTTTCCGGCCGCCATGGTTGTGGTTGACGGGAAGCGATACCGGGTGATATATTCCCCCCAATTGAGCTTTATCCGATGCAGATAAATTCGGGGCTGTTCTCGGTTAAGCCACCAGTTCACAAGATCCGGGGAGGGATTTGATGAGGGCACTTCAGAGGTACCGGATTCATCTCGGGACGGGGGCGTGGATTCTCCACCGGCTCGCCGGTCTCGCGCTCATTCTCTACCTGCTCACCCACATCTGGGTGATCCATCACTTGATCGGCGGGCAGAAGAGCTTCGACAACATAATGGAGTTCTTCAACAATCCTCTCTTCAAGGCGCTCGAGGTCGGGCTCGTCGGCGTGATCTTCTATCACCTTTGGAACGGTCTCCGCATCACGCTCGTCGACATGGGCGTGATGGTCGAGCGGCAGAAGGCGATGTTCGCCGCCGCCGTGGTCGTCTGGCTCGTGACATGGGGTGTCGTGGCGTACGCGATGCTCACGAGGGTCGGCGGGCTGCTCTCGGCGGTCGCTCGTCTCGGAGGGGGTGGGCTCTCATGAGGCACCATGAGAACGTGACGTCAGGCGGCGCCGTGCTGTGGCTCTTCCAGAGGATCACGGGGGTCTACCTCGCGGTCGTGCTCTTCGCGCACGTGTGGCTGCTCCATTACCTCATCGGCCTGAAGCCCGGGTATTCCGGCGAGCTCGCCTACCGGTTGATCGCGGAGCGCGTGGCGACTCCTCTCTGGAAAACGATCGACATATCGTTCCTCGTCGTGGCGCTTTTCCACGGGCTCTACGGCCTCTGGATCGTCCTCGAGGATTACATTCACTGGGGCTGGGCGCGCATCTTCCTCTACAGCGCGATCTCGATCGTCGCGATCGTCGCGCTCGTCCTCGGTATTCTCACCATCCTTCCGTTCCAGGCTGGAGGTTTCTAAGATATGGCAACGCTTGATCCCGAAACGGTTCACGACGTGGAGGGCGTGCCCGTCCACAGCATTCACCGCCACGACGTCGTCATCGTCGGGGCCGGGCTCGCCGCGATGCGCGCGGCGGTCGAGGCCTCGAAGGAGTACGACGTGGCGGTCGTGAGCAAGGTGTTCCCGACCCGCTCGCACAGCGGGGCCGCGCAGGGAGGCATCGCGGCGGCGCTGGCGAACGAGGAAGAGGACCACTGGGAATGGCACATGTTCGATACGGTGAAGGGGTCTGACTACCTCGGCGACCAGGACGCCATCGAGATCCTCGTGAAGGAGGCCCCGGTCGTCGTGCGCGAGTACGAGCACATGGGGGCGCCCTTCTCGCGGACTCCCGACGGACGGATCGCCCAGCGCATGTTCGGCGGCCACACGAAGAACTTCGGCAAGGGGGGCGCGATCCTGCGCGCCTGCTACGCCGCCGATCGCACGGGGCACGTCCTGCTCCACACGCTCTATGAGAACTGCATCAAGAACGGCGTCCGGTTCTACCCCGAGTTCTACGCGCTCGGTCTCATCGTCCGCGACAACGTCTGCCGCGGGGTCGTCGCCTGGGACGTCATCAACGGCGGCGTCCACGTCTTCCATGCGAAGGCGACGATGTTCGGCACGGGCGGGCACGCGCGGGTCTTCCGCATCGCCTCGATATCGCTCTCGAGCACGGGGGACGGGCCGAGCATGGTGATGCGCGCCGGGCTTCCCGTCGAGGACATGGAGTTTCTCCAGTTCCACCCGACGGGGCTCTACGTCCACGGCATTCTCGTGAGCGAGGCGGCGCGCGGCGAGGGCGGCTACCTCATCAACGACGCGGGGGACCGCTTCATGAAGAAGTACGCTCCCGACAAGATGGAGCTCGCGCCCCGCGACGTCACCTCCCGCGCGATCCAGACGGAGATCAACGAGGGGCGCGGCATCGGCGGGAAGGACTACGTCTACCTCGACCTTCGCCACCTCGGCAAAGAGAAGATCATGACGCTGCTCCCGCAGATCCACGAGCTCGCGTGGAAGTTCATCCACGTCGACTGCGTGAAGAATCCGATTCCCATCCAGCCCACGGCGCATTATTCGATGGGCGGCATCCCGACCGACAACGACTGCCGCGTGCTCGGGGACGGCAAATCGAAACCGGTCGTCGGATTCTACGCCGCCGGCGAATGCGCGTGCGTGAGCGTTCACGGCGCAAACCGTCTCGGGACCAACTCGCTCCTCGAGGCGAGCCTCTTCGGCCGCCGCGCGGGAAAATCGATCGTGCGGTTTCTCGGCGAGGAGCCCGCGTTACCGGAGCTTCCCGCGGACGCGGCGAAGGCCGCGATCGCGGAAATCGAGGGGATTCTCGCATCCGCCGGGAGCGAAAGGGCCGGCGCCATCCGGGCCGAGATGCAGGCCAGGATGACGGTCGATTGCGCCGTATTCAGAAACGCCGCGAATCTGAGGAAGCTCGCCGAGGACGTAAAGGGCCTCCGCGAGCGTTACAACCGCATACGCG
Source organism: Candidatus Krumholzibacteriaceae bacterium (assembly GCA_050015715.1). Classification (GTDB taxonomy): domain Bacteria; phylum Krumholzibacteriota; class Krumholzibacteriia; order Krumholzibacteriales; family Krumholzibacteriaceae; genus SSS58A. The sequence goes on along the minus strand of JBEKAW010000001.1, from coordinate 1,557 downwards.
TCGACGACAAGAGCCGCGAGTTCAACATGGACCTCATCGACGCGCTCGAGCTTGGACGGATGCTCGACGTCGTCGAGGTCATGGTGGCCGGGGCGATCGCGCGCGAGGAGTCAAGAGGCGCCCACAGCCGCACCGACTTCCCGAAGCGCGACGACGCGAGGTGGCTCAAGCACACGCTCGCGTGGAAGAAGGACGGAAAAGTCACGTTCGACTCCCGCCCCGTCGTTATCACGCGCTTCCAGCCCAAGGAGCGGACGTACTGAGAAGGAGGGCCGCGAGAGATGGCTGCATACGAAACGGAAAAGAAAACGATCACCTTCCGCATCCAACGGTACAACACCGGCGGGAAGGGGCACGAGCACTACTGGCAGGAGTACAAGGTCGAGGCCGTGAAGGGGCAGTCGGTCCTCGACTGCCTGAACGAGATACGCTGGTTTCAGGACGGCTCGCTCACGTTCCGCCGCTCGTGCCGGAGCGGCATCTGCGGCTCCTGCGCGATGACGATCAACGACGTCAACCGCCTCGCCTGCGAGACGCAGGTCATGACGCTCGGCGCCGACACGATCACCGTCCGGCCGCTCAGGGGCTTTCGCGTGATCAAGGACCTCGCGGTCGACATCACTCCGATCGCCGAGAAGCTCCTCGCCGTGAAACCCTACCTCATCACGAAGACGCCGCCCCCGAGCGACCAGGAGCGGCTCCAGAGCCAGGCGGATCGCGCCAGGCTCGACGGCCTCTACGAGTGCATTCTGTGCGGCTCCTGCACGTCGTCGTGCCCGTCGTTCTGGGCGGACGAGGAGTACCTCGGGCCGCACGCGTTCCTCAAGGCGTACCGCTTCATCGCGGACAGCCGCGACGAGGGCGCGCGCGAGCATTTCGAGGCGCTCGACGACAAGCACGGCCTCTGGCGGTGCCACACGATCTTCAACTGCGTCGAGGCGTGTCCGAAGAGTCTCAACCCGACGAAGGCGATCGCGGCCTTGAAACGAGAGCTCGTGAAGAGCCGGATCGGGTAGCATGGATTCCGCGCGGTCCCGTCCGGGAAACGCCGCCGCACGTTGCGCGCGGGAGCGGGAGGTATGGCCGATGTCCAGATTGTCCCGTCGCAGTTTTCTCAAGCTCACCGCGAGTCTCGGCGCCGCGAGCGCGTTCCTGCCGCTGCGCTCGATTCTCCCGGGCTCGGCGTTCAAGGGGGTCTCGGCCGCGCCGCTTTTCTCCGGCGGCACGGTCACCAAGCCCCTCGTCATCTCGACATGGAAGCACGGCATTCCGGCGAACGCCGCCGCGTGGCAGATTCTCTTGGGCGGAGGCAAGGCGCTCGACGCCGTCGAGGCGGGGGTGCGCGTGCCGGAAGCCGACCCGAACGTCATGAGCGTCGGCTACGGCGGCCTTCCGGACGAGGACTGCAAGGTGACGCTCGACGCCTGCATCATGTCGCCGCAGGGGAACGCGGGCTCCGTCGCGTTCGTTCAGAATTACATGCATCCCATATCGATCGCGCGCAAGGTCATGGAAGAGACCGATCACGTGATGATCGTCGGCGAGGGGGCCGAGGAG